>JACKFF010000010.1 GCA_020632595.1 Nitrospiraceae bacterium
CAGAAAATAGGCTTCCCAAAACTACAATGGCTCTCAAAAGTGAAATTGGTTTTGAAAACATATTTGTAATAACTCGGAGATTCCGTCCAATATTCCATGATTCTTTCCAGAAACTTTGAATTAAATTTATACATGGATGATTATTGCATGATTTGGTGTGATGCATTTCAGTCGTCTCCTTCTCTGTCGGTAGTATTAAAATTATTTTTTAATTTACTCCGTTCAATTTGTTTCTGCCCCTCACGATCAAATCGCTTTAAAACAGGTCCCAATAACCACCCGATAAGTGCATACTGCAAAAACCCTCCAAGTAAATAAATGAGGTAAAAAGAAAACTCATAGTTTCCAGCCAATTTTCTCAAGGGGGTATAAATAAAAAAAGGAAGGGCTATTGGTAAATTTAAAAAAAACATCAAAGATCCAAAACGCTCTCCCCCTTTAGCACCCGTTAAGACCCACCATGCCCCTAAGATAAATAAGTATCCAACTGCCAATCCTGCCGCACCGACAACTCGATATTTATTCTTTAACCAAAACCTATTCATGGGTTGGCCTCCATGCGTCTTTCAATCTGCCATACAAAAAACTAAGAATAACGATTGATCCTTAATGCGATATAATTTCTTGACCCCAAGCAAAGACTTACGCAGTCAACTTAATTTATTAAAAAAATCATTAAACAATCGCTCATATTCAGTCTAAAAATTCCGGATCCGCCATTGGCCATCGGTATCAAGAATGAACTCCACTTCAAGGGGGAATTGGACAGCGCCCAGGGTCAAGGGTGTCGAAGCCTGTGCCACGACCCGCGTTCCTTGCCCATCTGTGAGATGCAGTGGCACAGCAAAGATAGCTGCCAGCTCATCCAAATGATCCTTGAGTACGGTCCAATCATGACGCATAACTTCCCGTTTACTCAGCACGACAAACGACAACGCCTCCTCAATGTGACCCTGGGCGAGCGCCTCCATCATGCCTGACCATTCATGATTGAGCAGGGCTTCAAAAGCCCCAGGATCCAACACCTGGACTACTGCCGTGGCGTCAAATCTGTTTCCCATGGTATCCGTCACACTTACTTTTGGCAGATACAACCCTGGTTGGGTGAAAGTGACAGATTGTTCATGAAGGTCCAGTCCCTGGCCGTCGATGATTCCATCACCCTGAAAATCCCATTGAATGTTGGCCACCGGTTGGTCGATATCAATGGAGACCCGAAGGGTAACCTGGCTAGGCGCCACATTCCGATCAGGCGACACTCGCAACTGCACCTGGTTGGTCAACACGTCGGTAGTATGCACTTGCATGGTGGAAGAGGCCCGCTGGCCGCAAGCATTAGTAGCTGCCACGACGACAGTGGTAGGTCCGAGAGTTCCGGTGCCCTCGCGAACGGGTATTTGATCGACCGCGTAGGTCGACCCGAAGACTTTGGCCGCTTGTTGATTGACGACCACCCCTACCGGGCTTGAACCACTGGTCATGACCGTCCCTTTCACCAACATGGTTGATTGATTCATCGTAGCATTGGCCAGCGGAGCGTCAATGGTCACAGCCAAGCAATTGGCCGTACAGGCGATATAGGCCTGCACTTGTGCGCCAAGCGGGCCCATTACTCGCACCTCAAGAATATTCCGGGCTTGCACCACGATGGGCTGGGAAATCTGACTGTGAGCTACCGTGAAATTTTGGGCACTGATCACTTCAATCCCATTCAGCCGGACGGTCCCCTGAGTCACCCGATTTGCCCCTCCCGAGGTACCATTGATCAGGACTAACTGATAGTGGGCTGCCGGTTCGCAATTCGAAAATTTTGCGCTGAAGATTTCTTCATCGGTGGCGTGTTTAATCCATGCCACTGGCCCCCAGATGGGTGTGAGATTTGTCGGAGTAGCGGAAAGGGTGACACTAAGATTCATACTATTGGTTTGCCCAACTCCATCCACTCCCCTAACAATAAGAGTATTACCACCTTCCTGTAAGACAATGCCATCGGCAAGAAACACTCCACCAGTGACCGTTGCGGAAATTCCATTGACCGTGACGGAAGCATTGGGGTCATTAACCAATCCAGTGACCGTAATAGGACTCACCCCCACCACACTTCCTTCTGCAGGGCTGGTGATCATCAATGCCGGGAATTTGGAAGGCGCGGGGGCAGGGACACTAATGGCCACGGTATCGGGATCGCTCGAAGCCTTTCCATCTGACACCACCACTGTTACGACGTAGATTCCAGGAACATCCGGAATAATGGTGGGCTGAGCGAAGGTAGGATTTAAAAGAGTCGCGGCACTCCCTTGGGGCCGGCTCTCCAAGGACCATTGGAAGCGTAGGGCATCGCCGTCTCCATCATGAGAACCGCTTCCATTGAGCGTGACTAATGAAAAGACCGGCACGTGTTGATCTTGTCCGGCATCGGCTACGGGTGGCGTGTTGCCTGCCGTAATTGTCACAGTAACAGGATCACTATTTTCCATCCCATCATTGACGATTAGCTGAGCCACATATAATCCAACCAGATCTGCACCAAATGTCGGTTGAATAGAAGTTGAGTTTGAAAGTGTTGCAATGCTTCCTGTCGGTTTGGCAATAAGTGCCCATTGGAAGATCAACGAATCGCTATCCACATCATGTGAGCCGGTTCCCGTTAAGGTGACAATACTTACTACCGGAACCGTCTGATCCTGCCCTGCATGAGCTACCGGCTTGGAATTGTGGGTATTGATCAGGACCATGTCCGGTGGGCTATCTTCTTGCCCATCGTTCACAATCAGTTGCACATGATAGGTCCCTGCCAGATCAACAAGGAAATCAGGTGTAGATGAAGTTGGATTCGAGAGGGTAGCCCCGCTTCCACCAGGAATGCTCACAAAGGACCAATGAAAGCTCAGCGCGTCCCCATCTACATCATGGGAATCCCTTCCACTTAAGAGGACCGATTGCGTGACAAACACGGTTTGATCCTGCCCGGCTCCGGCCACAGGTGGGGAATTGATGGTTGTTATCGTCACCGTATCGGGATCACTATCGACTGTTCCATCATTCACAATGAGTTGAAGGGTGTAGACTCCTGGAATATCTATCACCAGAGTAGGCATGATGCTCGTAATATCAGAAAGCGAAGCATTACTCCCTGCGGGTTGTGAGAGTATTGTCCACCTATACGTCAAAAGATTCCCGTCCACATCGGTTGAATCGGCCCCATCAAGCTGCACATTCATGCCAACGTGAACCGTCTGGTCAGGTCCTGCCTTAGCCAGGGGTAGAGTATTTCCTCCCTGTCCCAACCCGAAACCTCCTTCCAACGCGATTCTGGAGTGATTTCCCATGCGAACCCATTTACCCACAAACGCGCCGGTAGCCCTGCTTTCGGCTCTGAAACGCAGAAGGCCGTTCGGAGCATAGACTTTCGCGCGCACCGTGCTGCCTTCCCCAAACTTCACCGCTTCCGGGGTGCCATCGATAGCGCCTGTTGTTCCATTAATCCCGATCCCAATGATAAGGATGTCAGCTGCAGTCAGAGTTGCTGCATCAGGAGCTGGCCCTACAACCGTATGCCTGCGAGTATCGATCTGGCCCTTCACGCGAATCTCGACGGCCTTAGTCGCCAGAACTTGGGCATCTTCACGAATATCCCATTCCTGGAAGTGGTAAAGGCCCCCTGAAAGGGTGACAATGGCACCAGGTCGGGCTTTGAGCCGACCATAGCGTCCAGCCTGGAGTGTCAGGGCTCCTCCCGCCGGAATATCAATGTCCTGAGATCCAGGATGAACCGATGGGACAGGGGGCATCTCGAAAACAAGTGGGAGTCTGACTGGTGTCGTCATGGTCCCTAGAATCTGTCCCGGTCCTAAGAGCGTATTGACCACAATATTCTGTATCTGAGATCCACTTTTCAATCTGACGGTATCCCCAAATATCCGGCTATTACTGGTTTGAACCACAACATCGTGACCGATGGTCATTTCTTGCTCACCGTTCAGATAGGGACCAATACTCGCCTGATTTGCCCCAACATCTCCGCTGAGAATTGTACTTCCCTGCCGTACCCAAACTCCTTCATTCCCTAGCACCACAAAATCTTGAGCCGCCCCAGCCTTTCCAGCCATACTCAGAAAAATTAGGAACACGACAACAATCCATGCGGAACTAGTATGTTTCCAAAAATTTTTTGTCCAACTCCATGTCATCGAAGGTATTCCCCTCTTTGCTAAGGACACATGATTAATTAAAAGAGATTTTTTTCGGAGTGAAAGCTCGGGCAGTATGAGAGGATACCGGAAAAGGGCCTATACCCCGTTGTAGGGGAAGCAATTATTGGAAAAAGTTGCACGCAGTTGGTTTTTGGAAGGAAAGTTTGCTCTTAGGAGTAGGTCATTTATGTTGACTGGATATGAGGTAAACCCAAGCCCGTTGAATTAGCGATTCCATCCTGTCGACTCTAATCGGAATGGCTGTCACCATCCCGACAGAGACATGCAAGCGTTTTGAATTTTTGGGAATGATCAAAAGCAGATAACTTGAATGGCTATCATTCAAACATTCACTTTGAATCCCACAGCACCATGAGAATCATAAAGTGATTAGAAGGGAATTCCCGTTATGATTAAAAAACACAGATTAATCCGGTGTTAATGATGGATTTGGAAGGACAGCTATATGAACAATGGGAAATGCTCTCCAACGAAAACCCTCAATGATAGAAGGTTTGACCGGGGCTGGAAGAATTGGTTTTTCAAATCCTAAAAATTTTTGATATACCATTGCTGATCCGCTTCCCACACAAACTCCACCTCTAACGGAAATTGGATTTCCCCCATCGGCAATGGGTCCGCGGATTTGGCCACGACTCGATATCCTCGCCCATCTGTCAGTTGAAGGGGAACGGAAAATAGATTCGCGATCTCTCCTAAATGATCGGCCAGCACGGTCCAATCATGTCGCATGGCATCACGCTTTCTGGTAGCCACAAACGAGACAGCCCCGTCAATATCCTGCTTCGCTAAGGCCGCCAGCATGCCAGACCACCAGGCATTGAGGGCCGCCTGGAGATCTTCCGGATTCTCTACCACCACATCGGCCGTCGCTTCAAAGGTTTCGCCCTGTTTAGTGGTGACAATCACACGAGGGGCATAGTGGCCGGCATGTGAGAATGTGACGGTCTGAGAATGGAGGTTTGGCCCCCTGCGTCAAACCTTCCATCGCCTTCATAATCCCAGGCTATCAGTTTCACTTCAGGGACCGAATCCGTAGACACCCTCAAGTTCACCGTGCTTGGTGCGACATCCCGCTCCGGGGATGCCCGAATTTGCACCAAAGGCATCCTGCTATGGTCCATCCCGTAGGCAATGCGATTCCACACATAAGGACCAAAAGGGCATCAGCTGATTTCTTCAACCCTAATACCGGATTCATTTTTCCGTTTTCCTTTTCATTGTTCTGCCGGTCCTTGTTTTCAGGACGAACGACTAGCAAGCCTCACCGGGCGACTTCATACAATCCTGTCCGCCTCTCTTTCGGAACTATGTATTGATTTCATGAATTAAATGTTCCTGAAAGTCCACAACCCAAATGAGAACAAGGAGGACGGTTCGTTCAGGCGGGATCCTTTACCTTGTCGGGGAAATCAGGTATGAAACACTCCTATGGGTCTCTGTATTGATCGCGACCAGTTTGACGAAGAGGATTTTACCCGTTTCGGGCAACGACTGATTCAAAGCCTAAAAGCTCTGAAGCATGTGGTGGAGCAACCGGGGTTTGGCGTGGGTCCTCTCTCCATCGGGGCGGAACTCGAACTCTCAATTATCAATAGCGAAGGCCGGGCCTATCCCATCAATCGCACCCTTCTTGATTGCGCACATGATGCACACCTCCAACTCGAATTAGACCGGTTTAATTTGGAATATAATTTGTCTCCTGTCGCCTTGGCGGGCCATCCCTTTTCCCATGTCCGGGCGCAGTTAGCGAACGCCATTCAATCATTGGAATATTGTGCGCATAAATGGGGAGGACGCATTGCGCCTATTGGCATACTACCGACCCTGTGCGCCGAAGAACTGGATTCACCGGTGCTGTCGGATCTCCCACGCTATCGTGCACTCTCGGCCGGCCTTCGACGGTTGCGCGAAGGTCCATTTGCGATACACATCAATGGACCGGAGCCCTTAACCGTGACCTGTCCGGATGTCACGCTGGAAGGGGCCACGACCTCGTTTCAAATTCATCTTCGGGTGAATCCTCAGGATTTCGCTCATGTCTTTAATGCCGCGCAACTGGTCACGCCTGTTGCCTTGGCTCTCGCTGCGAATAGTCCCATTTTTTTGCAGCATCGGCTGTGGGCGGAAACGCGCGTGGCCTTGTTCAAGCAAGCCATCGACAGTCGAAAAACCCGGGAAGGTGATTGGCATCAACCGGCCAGAGTGTCGTTCGGCCATGGGTGGGTCCGTCGAGGAGCGTATGAATTATTTGCCGAAGCCGTGGCGCTTCATACCCCCTTATTGCCGGTGATGAGTCCGGAAGATCCCATGGAATGCCTCAGTCGAGGGCAACTGCCGCAGCTCGAGGAATTACGCCTGCACCAGGGAACCGTCTGGCGGTGGAATCGGGCGATCTATGATGCCGGTTCCAATGGACATTTCCGCGTCGAATTTCGATCCCTTCCCTCAGGGCCTACGCCGATTGACATGGCCGCCAATGCGGCATTTGTGATAGGACTGACATTGGGCATGCGACAGCAGATCGACCAGCTTCTCCATCAGTTTCCGTTTGAATATGCGCACCGGAATTTCTATCGGGCGGCCGAATATGGGATGGAGGCCATGTTAGTATGGCCGGGTCAGCCAGGGCATGGGTTGCGCGAAATATCGGTGTGTGACCTGGCCGGGGAATTGTTGTCGGTGGCCGGGAAGGGCTTGGAGGAACACGGGGTGGAGAAAGAAGAAATTCATACCATGCTGAATGTGATCCGGGATCGTGTGGAGACGCGGATGAATGGCGCGCGTTGGCAGGTCCATCGGTTGGCACAGTATGAGAGCCGGGGGCATGACCGTCCCACGGCTCTCACGCACATGCTCGAAGATTATTTGCGAGCCGCACATACGGGGGCGCCTGTTTCACACTGGAGTCTGAACCTCGAATGAGCCTCGTTCGCCCTATACCCCGGTGGGAGGCCCCCACGCGTCAAGACGTGGGGCCGACAGTTGAGGATTTTCTGATGAAGCTTGGTGAGCCTACTTTTCTGTGGCTTCCCGGCTTGGACACCTCGCGCACTCGCGCCGTCTGTACTTTATTACATGGCAATGAACCCTCAGGCGTGCGCGCCATTCACCGATGGATACGGGAAGGACAACAACCCCAAGTCAATATGCTCTGTTTTATCGGGTCCATCGGAGCGGCCTTGACCAAACCAGTGTTTTCTCATCGATGCACACCGGAGGGAAAAGACCTTAACCGTTGCTTTCGATCTCCTTTTGAGGGTCAGGAAGGAGCCATAGCCCAAGCCATGCTCCACGAACTACATCACGCCCAACCTGAAGCGTTGATTGACTTGCATAACACCTCGGGCCGGAGTCCGGCATATGGTGTGACCACCCTGAACAGGGAGACCCATGAAATATTGACGGGAGTCTTTTGCGATCATCTCATCGTGACCGATTTACGGTTAGGCACATTGATGGAAGCGACGGAATACGACTGGCCAACCGTCACCATTGAAGCCGGATGGGCGAAAGATCCCAATGCCGATGAGTTGGCCTTTCGCGGCTTCACACGGTATGCCATGGCAGAAAACTTTTCAGATATCTCCTCACCGGTGCCCGCACTCCATCATCCCATTCGGGTGGAACTGCAGGAAGGGGCCACCGTGGCCTATAACGGTGGACCGGTTTCCGAAGTGGATCTCACCCTTCCTTCAGATGTGGATCGATTGAATTTTGGACTGTGGTCTCCGCATGAGACGCTGGGTTGGGTCGGGGCGCGGGGCTTGGATGTCCTATGGGCCAAGAATGCGAGGGGACAAAACGTCAGCAAAGCGATTTTCTCCGTGCACAACGGCGAACTTCGATTGGCACATCCCAGCCGGCTCATGATGGTCACGACAAACGCCGAAATCGCCCAAAGCGATTGCCTCTTCTACATCCTTCCTGATTCGTAAAAAACAAAGATTTTCGATCGACCTAGAGCGAAAGACCGTTCAAATCTCACGTTGATTGTGGTGTCCGATCCCTGGCGTTGGGGCAAAAGCTCTATTGCTAACAATTTGCCTTGTCGGTGAGGAGGGCGGAATTATTTTGTTAGGTAACCTATGCAGCTATCATAAGTCTATGGACAGGATCTAGGTGAAGGTCGTGTAAACATTCCCGTCGTTGCGTTCGCAACTCATCAGACACTAAATTTGAAAGTAACTCCATGATTTGAGGACGCTTACAGAGATTTCAATTTTTTTATAATTTCCTCACATGCTTTCACTATATCACCTAGTGCAGACTCAAGATATTCTCGTTCTTCGCGTTCGACTCGTTCCAAATATGATGCACTACACTCTAATTTTAGATCCCCTAACGGTAGGTGATCCGTTTCACTTTCCGTCGCTCTAATTTGATTGAAACAGTCCTCATCTCCCAATCCAATATCGTCCTTTAGTCTAACCAGTCGACGACAACCCTCTAGAGGATGAAGAGTACCCTTGATAATGGCCGAGGCAATGTCGATAGCTTCTTGACGTCTAGATTTATCGATATCCATGAGAATTGCCCCGAATATCCATCGTCTGGAATCTCATTGCAAGTTTTCCTAAAATACAAAAAAATCCCTTGGGAATAGCAGCCTAAGAAGGACGAAACGGTTATCTTCAAAAATTAATATTAGACTGCGTGAATATTTATTTCTGCTTCTCACTTTACTTACGGAACGATCGTTCGCATGGTTATTCCACCATCCCGTATTGCGCGGTGAAATGCCTAAGAAAGGGCGTTTGTTCCAGAAAGCGGAACGGCTTTAAGTGTTCACGGCGGCGGAAGACTTCTTCCACCACTTCCACGATATAATCCACATGGCTTTGGGTATAGACCTGCCTGGGAAGAGGTTCCGTCAAATAGTGTGTAAACAGAGTTAGGCGGCCACCTCAGTTTTCGATTGTTTTCCATCCACAAATTCCACTCCGCGATAGACTTCGGCCATCAACTCCGGATGTTTCACTCGACGATGGCGATTCCCGCAGCCCTTATACTCGCTAAAAAATACTCATGGGGCGTGATTCTTACTTGGCCTGAATCCAGCAAGCCTTCGCATCACCTCAAAACTATCTCCTCCTAATTTTTGGTGCAGCGCGGATCTGCTTGTTGAATCGCCGCGATCTTCTGATCATCGAACGGGATTGGGGCGCACCCATGCCCCTTTTCACAGACGAAGTCGAACCTTGCCGCCGGCTGATGACAACTTAAGCACGTGACTCCTTGCGAAACATTGACGACGTTGTCTCCCCGATCCGCAATCTTGGTGCCTTCTTTGGAGACTTCCAAAAAGAAAAATTCCCAGCCGTTCGTTTTGGGAACTTGTCATGCGAATGCTTCACCATGGCTTCATGAGGAACAAGTTGCAGAATGGTTCCAACCGGATACTCGGTCTCCGGCACGCTGTCCCGTAAGATTCGCTTGGCCTCCTTCAATTTTTCCGGATCGTCGTGCTTGATGCGAGTATTCCTGACCTTCGGCCAATCGAGAATGCACCCGAACGTGTCTTCGGACACCGTCACTTCCTGAGCCGACACGCCATACACCAGACAAAACACGAGTCCCACAGCAAGAACGCCCCGCTTACACACATACGATGTGAATTGGCATAAGAGCGAGATAAAATTACCCATGACCATACTCCTTTCTTTTTGGTTTCCCCCTGGACCAGCGCTTTGTGAAAATTACAAGGGGTCAGAGATTTAGCGTATAGTGCCGTCACCCGCGCCGGCCTTGCCTGCCCTCTTATGCCCAAACGAATAAGGAAAGGCTGATTCCTAGAACTGGCCTTTGCAGAAATGCCTCATTCTTGTTCCCTCTGTATACGTCACTCATTTTCCGATATTCGGATAAGGGATGGGGATGGGACCAGTCGGCGAGGGAGTCTTGCTTACATCTGGAAAAGATGGTGAACTACTCGATGTGGGCAAGCATTTCGCCTTCACCAGTTTAACTGCAAGCACATAGGTGCCAACATCCGGATTTTGCTGATTTTTCCCCAATGTCACATCAGAGGCATTCTCTAAATAAAACTTTACCTCTTGGGAGGTCAGATTTTTGACGTAATTCATACGATTTTGATTGATCGTTTTGGTCTCGCCTGTGTTCAGATAGATTGTGTTTGCATGGTTCTTAAACGTACCTTGTAGAGAATTTCCGGTATTCCAGCCATATTTAATTTTACATTCGTTCCCACCATAGGAAACCGATGAGAAAGAAAACAATAGCAACACAAATAAGAGAATGAATCCATGCTTCTGGATTGCAGATTTCATTTGCATAGCCTTTCTCTCTGGTAAGGATTGAACATTCCATCGTTACTTCCATGGGTGGTATGTCGATGGAACTGATTGTTTGGTCTGGAATGAAGCCCTCTGACATCCCGGGTATGATCAAAATCGATATTCAATCTCCTCTACCTTATCCCATCACAAGGAGGTGCCCGGTGTCCATCAGGCACCATTTTGTCGTTCTTTTCCTCATGGGTCTGTTGAAAGCCGCCAGCGGCGTTTCTTGCCATTTTTGCGTGCTCACGTACCTCAGCGTAAGCCGCTAGCGTAAAACGGCTGCGGCCTTGCTGGATGGACTTTTTGAACTTAGACTCCGGAGCCTGTGATGGGGGAATCTTAATCCTGGGCAAATTTGACTTGAAAAATCTTTATTATTCAACACCTCCCCTCATAGGTTGCTGCCATCATTTATCTCCAGAGAACCAGCATACAAATTTGGTGAAAATGGGAATGTGATGAATCGAGACAGAGATGATTAATGCCTCATCTAGGTGCGGCCTTTTCGCAACATTCAAACAATGGTAATGTTTTCCTGGAGTGAAATTGTACATTA
Organism: Nitrospiraceae bacterium; assembly: GCA_020632595.1. NCBI lineage: Bacteria > Pseudomonadati > Nitrospirota > Nitrospiria > Nitrospirales > Nitrospiraceae > Nitrospiraceae bacterium. The sequence goes on from JACKFF010000010.1 coordinate 11,073, forward strand.
ACACTCATAACTGACCTGTGTTTTTTTCGTCCCTCTGTGCGACCCTCTCAGATCTATTGCATGAAAGAGCTGCCTCCGGAAAAGACATTCAATCTTATTAAGGACATACTACTACGAATGCAGGCAGGAAATGATGTCGGCAATGCGAAAGTAGGAAAAAACCAACACGCCCTCTGTGTCGTTATAGGTTTAGTTCTTATTTCCCCAATTGATCTTTCCGGCATTCCGTACTGAGCGGTGAAATGCCAAATAGAAAGGGACTGTTCCAGGAAGCGAAGGCGCTTCAATTTTTCACGGCACCGGAGGACTTCTTCCACGACTTTAATCCATGGCGACTTTGAGTGTAGACCGGCCGGGGAGCAGCCAGGCACACGAGTTCGCGAGGACCCGGCCCTTCTTTCTTTCCCTGTTTCCACATGGCGCCTGCCAAACATGACAGTGCCGATCTCCACCACACCGACTAAACTGCCCTTATCCTAATGCCGGAATCCATAGACAAAGGCTCCTGCCCCCGGCCGGCACCAGCTCTCTTCTCCCGACCCATGTTTCCCTCCAGGGTTTTATAAATCCTTTGTTAAAGGGCCGATTTATTCGTAACCATACCTATGATAGATTTCCCATATGAAGACGACTTTGAATGTAAATTATCAGCTTCTAATCCAACTCAAACAAGAAGCTGCAAAACAAGGACGGACAATGTCAGAATTAGTCGAAACCGCCCTTCGATTGCTATTTCAAAACCAGAAGGTTCCAAAACCACTTTCTCCGCTGCCTACTTTTAAAAGCGGCGGCTATTTGGTCGATATTGCGGATCGGGAAGCTCTCTATCAGGACATGGAAGGTCCTTAGATTTTTCAGAACACCATCTTTCATTTTAGAATTCTCAACCTCTTGGGCTTCCCTGAATGACTTCGTAAATCTTTATATAAATTATTTCACCACCCCGTATTGCGCGGTGAAATGTCTGAGAAAGGGCGCTTGTTCCAGAAAGCGGAACGGCTTTAAATGTTTACGGCGGCGGAAGGCTTCTTCCACTACTTCCACGATATAATCCACATGGCTTTGAGTATAAACCCGCCTGGGTATGGCCAACCGAACCAGTTCACGAGGGCCCGGCTCTTCTTCCCCGGTTTCCTTATTTCGTTTGCCAAACATGGCGGTGCCGATTTCCACCGCCCGAATGCCTCCCAACACGTATAACTCCACGCAGAGCGAAATACCCGGCAGATCGAGCGGTTGGAGATGCGGGGCGAAGCGGGCCGCATCCAGATAGATGGCATGCCCACCGGGCGGCCGCAGGGTTGGCACACCGGCTTCATGTAAATGGTTGCCCAGATACCCCGTGGAGGTAATGCGATACTGGAGATAATCTTCCTCCACGCCTTCCTTCAACCCTTCGGCCATGGCTTCCAAATCGCGTCCGGCCAAGCCCCCATAGGTGGGAAACCCCTCGGTTAAGATCAACAGGTTTTGCTCTTGTTGGGCCAACTCGGCGTTGCGTGTGGCAAGAAATCCGCCGATGTTCACAATGGCATCCTTTTTTGCGGACATGGTACAGCCATCGGCCAGATCGCACATTTCGCGAACAATGTCGCGGACCATTTTATCCCCATATCCCGGTTCGCGCAGTTTAATGAAATAGGCATTTTCTGCAATCCGGCAGGCATCCAGGTATAACGGGCGGTCAAAGGCGCGGCAAACCTCGGCCACTTCTCTGATGTTAGCCATCGAGACCGGTTGCCCTCCACCGGAATTATTGGTGACGGTGATCATCACCAACGGAATACGCTCGGGTCCTTCTTTTTGAAAAACCGCGCGAAGACTTTCGACATCCATATTCCCTTTGAAGGGAAACTCACTGGAGAGATCGGCCAATTCGCGACAGGGCACATCTATCGCCCGGGCTCCGCAAAATTCCACGTTGGCCCTGGTGGTATCGAAATGCGTATTATTGGGAATCACGTCACCGGCCTTGCAGATGGTGGAAAACAAGATGCGTTCCGCCGCCCTTCCCTGATGGGTCGGGATGACAAGCGGGAATCCCATCAAATCCTGCACCGCGGCTTCAAACCGGTAAAAGGATGGACTTCCCGCATAACTTTCATCCCCTCGCATGATAGCTGCCCACTGTTTGGCACTCATGGCCCCGGTGCCGCTATCGGTCAGAAGATCGATCAGGACATCATCAGAGTGCAGCCGAAAAACGTTGTAACCGGCGTTTGCAATTAATTCCCGGCGTTCGGCTTCTGTGGTCATCCGGATATGTTCGACCATTTTGATACGGAAGGGTTCGATGATCGTCTTAAACATATGCAGTCCTCTGGTTATACTGGTCGCTTTATTTCACAATAGGGCAAAAGACCATGACTTCCGATCACCGAAATCATATCATCTTCTGGAAAAACATCGAAGGATGCATGACATGCCGATTCCCGCCTCTATTTCATGAAACCCTGAGAATACGCGGCTTTCCTGAGGAAAGGGGTGAGATGAATTTCTGAACTGCAATTCCCGAACAAGACGAGGAGACCGACACTGCGGGATGTTTTGGAATGGGGTTTTGCCTGCCAGATCTGAACTGTAGACCTGGCAGGAATTCATTGGATAGGTCAATGTGGAGGTATTCGGGAACGAAAACCTCATGTGGCCGGTTGGAACTAACCGGGAATGGGTTCTTCTTCCTTCGCGTGGAGAAGCGCCATCAACTCTTCCCCGGTCATGACTTCGGCCTTCAACAAGGTCTCAGCCCCGTTCAACAGCACCGGCCGAAGCCTTGTCAGCAATTCCCGGACGCGATTGCCTTGCTCTTCAATGAGCCGGCGCACCTCTTGATCAACCTGTTGCGCGGTGTGCTCGGAATAGGTCGGGGTCGCATGCGACTCCATATTTTTTAAAAAGGTCGGCTGAACGGATTCATCTAACGCCACCGTTCCCAATTTGTCGCTCATCCCATAATCTTTGACCATCCGTTTGGCAATGGTAGTGGCTTTCTGCAAATCATCCGCCGCTCCTGTGGAGGCCTCGCCAAAGACCAACTCTTCGGCCATACGCCCTCCTAACAACACGGCAATGCGATTTTCTAATTCAGACCGGGTGAGTAAGTACCGGTCTTCCACAGGAAGCTGTAGCGTATAGCCCAAGGCTGCAATGCCACGGGGAATGATCGAGATTTTTTGGACGGGATCACATCCGGGCAAGGACATGGCCACTAACGCGTGCCCGACCTCATGATGAGCCACTCGCTTTCGTTCTTCCACACTAAGGACACGGTTTCTCTTTTCCAAACCGGCAATGACCCGTTCCACGGCTTCCTCAAAATCGCGGTGTTCGGCCGTCTCCCGACTTCGACGAATGGCCAGCAAGGCAGCTTCATTCACCACGTTTGCCAGGTCGGCACCAACCATTCCCGGAGTCATGGCCGCAATTTTATCTAAATCGACATCAGGAGCCAGCTTAATGGACTTGGCATGTATGGCAAGGATAGCGGCTCTTCCAGGTCGATCGGGGCGATCAACCAGGACCTGTCGATCAAAACGGCCTGCACGGAGCAAGGCCTGATCAAGAATTTCAGGACGATTGGTTGCGGCCAACATAATGACTCCCACACGAGGATCAAACCCGTCCATCTCCACCAGCAATTGATTGAGGGTTTGCTCCCGTTCTTCATGCATCATAGGCCCCGTTCCCCTGGCTTTTCCCAGTGCATCCAACTCATCAATGAAAATGATACAAGGTGCTTTAGCCATGGCCTGTTCAAATAAATCTCGCACCCTGGCTGCTCCCACCCCCACAAACATTTCCACAAATTCCGATCCACTAATGGAAAAAAACGGCACACCGGCTTCCCCCGCAATCGCTTTCGCCAGCATGGTTTTCCCTGTGCCCGGCGGCCCAACCAAGAGCACACCCTTGGGAATCCGTCCGCCGATCCTCGTAAATTTTTCCGGCGTCTTTAAGAACTCGACAACTTCCATGAGTTCCACTTTGGCTTCATCGACTCCGGCCACATCATTCATACGCGTCTTGATATCGCTTTCAATATAGACTTTAGCCTTGGATTTCCCGATTCGCATAAAACCGCCACCCGCCCCTTGTCCCATCTTTCGCAAAATCCAAAACCAGATCCCGGCAAAAACCAGAATAGGGACGACCCAGGAGGCCACGTCTTTCCAGAGTGTGCTGACGATCACTCCGGCATATTCCACATGCTTCTCTTCCAACAGTTTCACTAACTCCGGATCATCTACGCGCACGGTCTGAAACCATTGGGGGGTTTCCCCGCCTTTCTCAGATTTTAATTTTCCGTGAATGACTTTGTCGGTTATGGAGATCTCGGCCACCTTATCTTCTTGAACCCAGGTTTTAAATTGACTATAAGGCACCTCATCCATATGCTGCGCCGCAAAATACATTTCCTGGAGAATAATGAGTCCCCAGAACGCAATTATGAAATACCAAATAGAAACACGATATTTTTTTTCCATATTTGCTATCCTAACCCCTGTTCCTGCGTGACTCTGAATCGTATGCCGTGAACATAATCTTACTGTACCCAAGAATCAGAAATACGTCTATCGAAATGGAACAAAATTCTTCCCTCATCGGTTATTGCTGGCGCCAACCCTTGCCATCGCCTTTATTCGTATAGGGGTCAGGAGTTGAAAAACTTCAGGATCTCTTTCAATTCTCCATATTGTAAGGAAGGGTTGGAGTCCGGTTCCATTCTCTCTTCTCACGCATGATCGCCTCCTACGACCCTCAATTACTGTGGATTCTCCTGTCTGGCTTACTGGCCGGAGGGACAATCGCATGGGCCATATGTTCCCTTGTCTATCGAGGAAGGAAGATCCAAGCCTTACAAGAGTCCGCTACCCGCTTGGCATCGGCCCAAGCCCAAGCAGGAGAACTTCGGGCCCAACTCACCACCCTGCAGCAGGAACGTGATCGAGTCCATCAGGAATTCCGTCTGATGGAAGTCGCCAAAGTGTCAGCCGAAACGAACCTCGAAAATACGCAACGACACTTAGCCGAACAGCGGGCCCTGCTGGAGGATGCCAAATTGACCTTAACGGATACCTTTCGCTCTTTAGCCTCGGAAGCTCTGGCCGGGAACAATAGGGGGTTTCTGACCCTGGCCGAGGAAAAGTTTAAATCCCTCAAGGAAGAAGCCACGGCTTCCTTCGATCAACGCCACACCTCCATCGAATCCTTGTTGCAGCCGCTGACCGAATCCCTCCGTACCTACCAAAAAGAATCGCAAGCCTTAGAAGATAAGCGGCTTCGTGAACTCAGTGTCGTGGGAGAACAGTTACGCCAATTGGCTTCCGCCCAGACCACCCTTCAAGCCGAAACAGCCAAATTGGTGAATGCCTTACGATCACCCCAGGTTCGAGGACGCTGGGGCGAAATCGCGCTTCGAAGGACCGCTGAATTAGCCGGCATGTCAGAAAACTGCGATTTCTTCGAACAGGCAAGTGTCTCCACGGAAACCGGGCGTCTGCGTCCCGATATGATCGTCAAACTCCCGGCAGGAAGAGATGTGGTGGTCGATTCCAAAGTGCCGCTCAGTGCGTTTTTAGATAGCTTGGAAACGCACACGGACGAAGACCGGGAAGCCGCCCTCAATCGACATCTCGGCCAGGTAAAACGCCATATCAGCCAATTAGCCTCAAAAGAATATTGGGACCAATTTCCATCCGCTCCGGAATTTGTGGTCTTATTTATCCCCAATGATTCGTTCTTAGCCGCCGCCGCCGAACGCGACCCATCCCTCGTCGAGTCGGCCTTAACGAAAAAAGTCGTCATCGCCACACCCACCACCTTTATTGCCCTGTTGCGGGCCATTGCCTACGGCTGGCGCCAGGAACAAGTGGCGGAAGGGGCCCAACGCATCAGTATCCTCGGACAGGAACTCGCCGATCGACTGGGCACTCTGGCAGAGCATTTTGGGAGAATCGGACAAGCGTTAGGTCGGACCGTCGAATCCTATAATGCGACGGTCACCTCATTGGAGAATCGGATCTGGCCCACGGCCAGAAAATTCAAATCTCTTGGAATCAGCCCCAAAAAAGACCTCATGGACCTCAAATCCGTCGTACACATGCCACGGGCCCCTGGCGAAATGGGACAATCACCCGAAGATCTTCCGCCCGCACCGTCATAAGTTGAGAACACATTTTCTTTCCCGATTTCTTTCAATGAAATGGGTATACCCTTGGAAAAGGATATTGGCTGCAGGAGATCCGCTCCCCTTTCTAAATGGCTCTGTCCTTTGAGCCGTAGTTTGATCAATTTCTTATTAACGCTATTTTTAATCACCCTGAAATTGTTATGATATCTTTATCGATTCGAGCATGTATTTTAAGAATTCACTTTTATGGGAAAGGATGAGGTACGGCCCGTGGGACCAGGAATTACCGGCAGATCGACAACAGATTGGGGAAAAAGCGTGAAAGTAGAAAACAAAGAGTTGTCTGTGATGTTGGGATTGGGTGCGTGTTTTTTGATGATCCTCAGCTTAGTAGCCCCTTCAACCGCATCCTGGGCCGCAACAGGTGGAGACTCGGAAGCTCTCCCAAAATTTTTAGAAATTCCACTAAAAGAAGGAAGCATCCCGGATAAACTCAAGTTCCCTCTGCATGAGCAGAATGCTGTTCAATATTTCAGCGCCGGATTAGGTAAAGAGGAACGGAGCCTGTCATACCCTCCCTATTCCCTTAAGTTAATCTTTGTGAAGGGCGAACGCGCTTTTTTAGCCGGAGTGGCAGTTGAGGTAATCAAATCAGATCAAACGACACTCGTATCCATACCAGGTGAAGAGGTACAAGGTCCTTGGTTATTCCTTAACCTTTCTCCAGGCAAATATGTTGTCAAAGCAACTGATTCAGGTGGGACCACTATTGAAAAAAGTATTACACTATCAGGGAAAAAGACCACTCCTGTTCACTTTCGTTGGCGGTAAGAGGGTTTTTTGCCTCCCGACAGTCTGATTTTTTATTTTTTGGCCCCCAAACCATCCGGGTTTTAATTAGCGAAGCACCCCTCCGGAGGGTTCATTAATTATCTTTTACTTTACGATAACTTTACTTAAATAAAAATAACTACCAACAAGTACGTCATTTAATTTCAATCTATATAATTTTTAGAGGTTTTTTCACTTTTATGGATGTTACTGATGTTTCCCATTATAGAATTATGAGGATTTTTTAATATTAGATTAATCTTGACTTAAGATCAAAGAGCTATATCTACCAACAGGACGCTTTCATACATATGTCAGGAGAAACAGTAAAAAGGAGATACATATGGGACATTTCGGAATTCAGAAAAAGACCCCAACACTTGGGAAAAGTCCCATTAAACAAGAAAATCACTCCGCTCCCAGTACTCAAACGGTGGATCCAAGGCATTCGGACACCTGCACACGATGTGGAGGATTTATGGTCTCCCATTGGTGCATGAATGTGAATTATGACGCCGGTGGAATGGAAATCCTGACCAAACGGTGCCTGCAATGCGGAGAAGTCATTGATCCAGTAATTCTGGAAAACCGCCTCAACCCGCAACGAGAGGCGATGAAGAAGAAGACTCGTCCACTCCTCTCTAGGCCTTTAGCGTCATCAAATAAAGGCAAGGGATCCGGGATGAGTTGTACTCCTATAGCTTGAGGCATTTCGCACTTGAGGGTGCTTCTGAACCACCCATGAGGAAGAGCTGGATTTTGCCTCCTGAGATTCGAAGACTGCTTATGTTTTTTAGTCTATCCTCCCCAGGATAATCCCAGGGCGTAAACGTCCCCCTCTTCCTTGTGGGTCCCATCTCACAAGAAGAGAAACTGTAGATGCAACGTTTCTGAAATTCTTTTCCCCGTATTTCATTTTACTCCTTTTACCCTCCCAGCCTCTTTTTTCATTTTTCAGAAGAGGAGCGAGCAATGATCATACCTCCCGTCATCTTAAGTATTCTCCTCTTGCTCCTTCCGCAAGTCGCCTTCGCACAATTTGGTGACTTTATGAAAGAGATCGACAAATTGTCTCTGCCTGGCGCAAAAACTCTCGGAGATGACAAGATAGTCTCTGGCCTTAAAGAAGCGCTGATCGTCGGAACCGAAAATGCGGTGAAACTCACCGGGACCGCTGACGGCTATTTGAAAAATGAAGCCATTAAAATCTTGCTACCCGAAAAACTACAATCCATGGATAAAGCCCTTCGAGTGGCCGGATTCGGGCCCCAGGTTGATGAGTTGGTGGTTAGTATGAACCGGGCCGCCGAGCAGGCTGCTCCCCTGGCCAAACCCATATTCAAAGATGCGGTCACCAACATGAGTTTTGACGATGCCAAGAAAATTCTGGATGGAGGAGATACCGCCGCGACCAATTATTTCCAAGGTAAAACTCGCAATCAACTAGCCACAGCGTTTAAACCTGAAGTGGAGAAGACGATGAGCCAAGTCGGGGTCACCACGCAATACAAGGAATTGGTGGGACAATATTCCATGCTACCGTTTGTCAAAGTCCCGGCATTTGATCTCGACGATTATGTGGTTGGAAAAAGTTTGGACGGGCTATTTCACACACTAGCTCAGGAAGAGGAAAAAATCAGGACTAACCCTTCAGCGCGCGTTACAGATTTACTCAAGGATGTCTTTGGCAAATAATTTCTCAATTCACGATCGTCCCACATCATAAAGATCTGAGAGAACATGAACCAACCCATTATCGGATTTCATCAAGATGATATGGATGATTGGGTGGCAGATCTGGCCTGCGGCCATGGGCAGCATGTTCGACACCAGCCTCCCCTTAGTTTTCGTCCTTGGGTTCTGACACAAGAAGGACGTCGAGCCCATCTCAAAACCATCCTCAATTGCAAAAAATGTGACGAGGAGGCTCCGCTTCCTTCACAAAATAAAACCTAACCGCACTTTCCTCCTGCCAAACAAAGGATGCATCGCATACCGTGTTTTACTAAGGATTCTGCCACATCGCCCCATCCGCATGGTGATCACCTCCCTGGTGAGTAATTTTCAAGGTGTCCCCATTTTTCACCATGGCATCCAAGGTGGAGATTTTCTGATTAATCGTCAACATGAGTTCATTGGCCTGGAGAAAAGGCATTAACCCTTGAAAGTGATCGGGAAAATTTTCCAGCAATTGCCGAATAGTGCTGGCGTTTTCCAAGGTAATTTCAACTTCCGGGTCTTCAACCGCTTCACGAAGTGCAAGGCCAAATATCAATACTTTTACCATTCGATGTTCCTCATACAAAAATGAAAATCCATCCCGACTCCAACATCACAATGATATCCAGCCCGAGCACCCTCTCTGATACCTTCATTTCCTCAGTGGATGCTCCCGCATGACCTGCGCAATATGCTTGACCTCTGCTATCCCACGAAGTCCATTTTTTAACTGAATCATACATGCTGGGCAACTCGTTGCCACCACCTGGGCCCCGCTCTCTTGAATAGCCCGCTTCTTACGCTGAAAAATCTTCTGAGAGGTTTCATAATTTTTGACGATATAGGTGCCCGCTCCTCCCGCGCATCGATCAGCATCCTGCATTTCGACAAATTCAAGGTCAGCCACAGAGGCTAACAAGTCTCTGGGAGCCTTGGACACACCCGCAGCACGAAGATGGCACGAAGAATGGTACGTCACCTTCTCCAACTTCCCATCGGCGGATACCCGGGCTGATGGCATAATGGCTGACGACATCCCCCGCTCAACAAGAAATTCTGAGATATGCTTCACGCGTTTAGATAAATCAATGGCGGCGGCTTCCTCCGGCTCTCCATGAAACAGCGTGGCATAATCTTTCAAACTTAACGTGCACGAAGCACAACTGGTGATCACTGTGGCATACGATGCCAGGTGAGCCAGATTTTCTCGGGCGCCTTCTTTCACTAAATCCCGCAACCCGTAGGTTTCAATCGGCGTCCCCGAGCATCGCTGAGGAGGGAGCGCCACCTTCACTCCGTAATCCACTAAAAGTCCGATCACTGCATCCCCGACTCCATCCTCAAAATAATTGGCCGCACACCCATGAAAATACGCAATTGAGGCCTGCCGGAGATGTTCAGCATGACACAGTTCAGGATACCGATCACGCAAGTGCCGTTTGGCAAACGTCGGTAGAACCATATCTCGGGGAATCTTTGCCGTAGGAGCCAACTTTCGCAATAAAGGCCGAGTCAGCTTTTCCAATATGCCTCGAAGAACCGGACGATCCCATAGCGACTGGGTCCAAGCCATAAGCTTTAACAGGGGATGAAAAATCCATTGACGGGCATGGAGGGCAAAGACCCACCCGGCCAGCCCGTTGGGATGCTCCGCCCGCCGTTGCAGAATCAATTCGGACACATCGACCCCCGCCGGACAAATAGTCCGGCAGGACTTGCAATTCAAACAGGCGTCGACCACCCGTTCGGATTGAAGATAGGAGTAATCTGAAGCCGTCACAATCTCGAACCACCCGCGCGCACTCATATCCTCTGACTGAAACACATCATACACCGGACACACAGAGTTACATTTTGCGCAAGTTGCACAGGGTTTGCCCATGCGCTCTAGATCAATATGTTCCGTAAACGAGGTATCACTGATTTTCACACCAGGATTCATCATCCCCTGTGGATCGAACGCCTGCTTTACTCGCACAAAAATCTGATACACCTCCTCGCCGTACATCAAGCGAACGGTCTCGGCACGAATACGCCCGTCTCCATGCTCTCCACAAATCGACCCGTCAAACCGTTCTAAGACCGTCTGGTGAATCTCCCGGTGAGCCTCGACCATGGCCTCAACATCATGTTGATTGTGCAAATCAAGCAGCGGCACAATATGGGCATTGCCATTTCCCACATGTCCAAAGATGGCGACCGGCACCGATCGTCCTCCAAAGTACTCCTCCAGATACCGGATCAACTCTCCGGTGCGTGCGGCCGGGACGACCACATCATCGACAAAATTGATTGGTTTTTTTTGGGGATCAAATCGATAGAGCATCGGAAACAACGCCTTGCGGGCTTTCCACAATTCCCCTTGCTGGACTGGATCCGACGCCAGCCTTACCTCTCCGGTGAGCGGAAACCTTTCGCACATCTCCATCAAACGATGCCGACGGTCTGTGCCTCCGCCCTCATCAAATTCAATGAGCAGCGTCGCCGCTGCATCTGATGGAATGCCATAGCGATTTCGCCCGATCAAATCCAAGGAATTTCCATCCATGACCTCCAAGGCATTGGGGTTCAACTCCAATAAGTGGGGAACCGATTCGCCCATACCTTCCAGGTGTCGAAAATGGATGAGCCCCGTCACGGTGGCATCAGGTCGTTTAACCAACTTGACAGTGGCTTCACTCATAATGCCAAGCGTTCCCTCGCTCCCGATAAATAGTTTTTGAACGTCAAATACGCCCCGTTCCAATCCATCGACCAAATCAAAGACGTTATAGCCGGAACTGTTCTTACTCACCTTTGGACGCCTGGCGCGAATCAACGCCTGGTCCTCTTGAATCATGGTCCACACAGCCTTTAGCGATGGAAACCCTTTCAATAACGAGGTATGAGCCGGGCCTCCAATAGAAACGGACTGAGCGTCAAGCCAACCCTCAGTAAGCAGCCGAATCCGAAGCGTATGGACGTTGTCCTTGACCGATCCATAGCGGAGCGTATGGGGACCAGCCGAATTGTTACCGAACATGCCGCCTAATTTACACATATCCCCGCTTGAAGGATCCGGCCCATACATTAACCCCAGAGGGGACAACTGCTTATTGAATTCGGATAACACCAGGCCTGGTTGCACCCGCGCCCACTGCTCGTCCCGATTCACTTCCAGCAATCGGTTCATTCGGGAGATATCCACGATAATGCCGGCTCCGATGGCTGATCCGGTCAGATTCGTTCCGGCGGCCCGCGGAGTCAGAGGCACTCCAACCTTGACGGCATACTCCATCAACGCATCAATGTCTTCTTCTGTTTCAGGAAGGACAACAACTTGGGGCGGAATTTTGTAGATACTGGCATCGACGGAATAGGCTTTCAGCGTGGCCCAATCCCACCGAACTTTATCCTGGCCCAATTTTTTGGCTAAATCGGGCCCCAAAGAAGATTTCTTTTCAGGTAGCAACAACGGCATAGAAACTCATTTTGCTCCCAATGAGGATGGCAGGCAACCCTTGTCTGAGAGAACACAGGAAGGAAAACAAGCAGACCACAGCAGGACGCGTGGCCTCAGTCTATTTAAGCAGAAAGATCGGTAACCCGGGCCTCTCCCTCCTGTTCCTCAGCGTCAAAGGGAAGCTCCATAGGAAATTGTTCCGGGTTACCCAACTCTTTGAGTTCTTTTAGCGGAGGCAAATCTCGTAAGTCCCGCAGACCAAAACGTTGCAGAAACTGCTTGCCGGTTCCATACAAAATCGGTCGGCCTGGAATATCCTGTCGCCCGACGATTCGAATTAACTTCTGATCCAGGAGGGTACGCAATACCCCGGAGGTTTCCACACCACGAATTTTTTCAATATCTGCTCTGGTAATGGGCTGTTTATAACTCACAATTGCCAGGGCCTCCAGTGCCGACCGGGAAACTTTGGCTGCCGGTTTGGCCTTGTTGGTCAATCGTTTAATATACCGACTCTGATCGGGTCGCGTGACCATGACATATCCGCCGGCCACTTCCAAAATTTGCAAACCACGGCCCGACGTCTCATACTCCGCTTGAAGATCCTGCATTGCGCTTTTAAGGGACGATTTAGGCACCCCTTCGAGAACCAGAGCCAGCTTCTCAAGACTCAGAGGCTCATGCGAAACAAAAAGCATCGCCTCAAACGCCGCTTTGAGTTCTCCAACATCCAAGGCCGGGTCCTGGTCCACGATTTCGGAATCCGTCACCCCTTCTGCGTCCCGGCCTTCATCTGAGACCTCACTTATCGTAAGCTCCTCCGTCACCTCCGCATCGAGCATGTCCGAAACTTGGTGTCCATTGGTGAGTGCGTCCATGATTATTGAGTCCTCCTCTGCGGACTGAACCCGATCATTCCACGTTGCCCCCTGCCTGATTTGCTCAGACCATACCTAGAATCCCCCATGCGTCCTCCGATCAATCCCCGGCACATACATGTCACAATGAATCCATAGGAAAACTTCCCGTAGAATCATCAGCCTTCCCGGCAGGAACAAAACGCCTGGTCACCTGGATAGGACCCAACCATTCTCCTTGAAACAATCGAACCAGGTTCATCCTGACCAGTTCCAACAGGGCCAGAAATGTGGTGATAACTAATGGCTTGGACCAATGATGTTCAAATAACCCTTCAAAAGGAACGGTCGACTCCACTTCCAACCGCTCCAAGATGACCTGGATACGGTCCTGAACCGTCCAGGTTTCCCTTGACAATTCAACGATTTCATTAGTTGGAGCTCGATCCAGAACGTCCTGGAATGCACTCAGAAGATCAAATAATTGGAGATCCTCCGTTGCCATATCCTCCTCGACCACTGACTCTTTGGGAAGGGGAAGAGGATCGCGAGAAAAGGACTCCCGCCAAAGACGTTCACGAATAACCAGACTCCCGGCTGCCTCCTTGAAACGTTCATATTCGACCAATTGCCGGACCAATTCCGCACGAGGATCCTGACCTTCCTCATCTTCCGTCTCCGGTTTTTCCTCTTTGGGAAGGAGCATCCGGGATTTAATATAAAGCAGCGTGGCTGCCATGACCAGAAATTCCCCAGCCAGAGACAGGTTCAACGTCTTCATCATGGACAAATATTCCAAATATTGCTGAGCAATCAGCGCCACCGGAATATCATAAATGTTGATTTGGTGTTTCCGAATCAAGTGGAGAAGCAAATCCATGGGGCCGGTAAAGGCCTCAAGTTTGACCTGATACGCATCATCATCTTCAAGGTCGGAAACAACCAGGGAGGGGACGGATTCCAATCAAGAGCCTTTCGACTGGGTTCCACAATGCAGATATTTGAATTGGTATACCATCTTTTGTATAAAGCCGCAATATCCCAACCAAATATAGTGGTTAAGACCTCTCTAAGCCGTCTTCTTCCCTTTGGAAAGCCAGAGGTAACACAGCACGAGAATAACCAGCCCCAAAAAAATCCCGACCTGGCCATAGAGCCTCCGGCCATTCTGATCCGAAACCACATCAGGCGGGAGGTTACTTCCGGTTAATTCCGGCACCGTACGGAACTCGGCTCCGGAAAAATCTTTGGCTCCATCAAACCTGGCGTTTGAAAAATCAACCACCGCCTGAAATTGCGCTTGGGCAAACGTCACCGATTCTCGAAATTCGGTAAACCGAAAATAGATTTCATGTACGGCCGAAATGGCTGAAAAATCGGCAGGACCTTTAAACACCGACCCTGAGAAGCCTGTTCCACTGGCAAAAGCCGTTCGGGAGAAATCTGCCGCCTGCTGGAACTCGACTTCCAAAAACTCAGCAACTCCTGTGAAATGCGCGTCGGCAAAGGTCACCCGATCACGAAATTGCGCCTTGTGAAAACGGGAATGCGTCCCAAAATTGACCTGAGAGAAATCTACGCCTTGGACAAAGTGAGATCCAATAAAAAACCCCTCAAAATCAACCCGCGCGTTTGAAAATCGCACCGGGCCCACAAACACCGACTTAGAAAGATCAATAGATTGCTGAAAGACCGTTCCCGTGAAATCTACCGTCCCCAGCATTAGGAGAGCCCCTTCAACCAGATTGGTAGCAAGCACTTTTTCAAAGCGAGAATTTCTTATGGAAACTGCTTCTGGAATGACACGAACCGCAGCGATACCTTTTTCGTTCAGGAGTTTTTCCACTGACGGGGGAATGGCAGGATATTCCGAAAGATCCTGTTCGGGCAGAAGATCAAGCATCACCTGATCAACCACCAACACGTGGTCAAGATCAATCCGCTTTCCCTGCACAAGCGCTTCCAGCAGATCAGCCCCCTTCACAGCCAAGGCCGCCTCTTCCTCAGGCAGACAGGGTCCTTCAACATGCACCCAGAAGACGTTTTCGCTTCCGGAAGGAGTCGGCAGAAGACGACAGGCCTCGGCATGAATAGACGACAGCCCCAGCATGGCAAGCAACAAGCCGAGCTGCAGAGGATATGTTGCTCCCCGGAGTTTCATCTATGCCCACATCACATGAGCATGGGATGGCAAGCAGGGAAACCCACTGCCTCCACCCTGGCACCTACGCAACTGATGAAAACAGATGATCGTCACGAGGTTGCGTCGGACCGAGTCAAATAATGTGATCGTTTGGGGCAAGCGGAGTTATTGAACAAAAGGATCAGAGAATCCGGCCAAATCCTGCACAATCGTATACGCCCATCTCTTCTCGGACAGCCCTAGGAGGAAGAGGTGTTCTCAGCAGGTTGAGCTGGCTCGGGTTTATCAGGCTGGGAAGCCTCGGCTTTCGCAGGTTGAGGCTCCCTGACTTCCGCCGGCTTTTGGGTCACAACCGGAGACACGTTCTTGAGCGCTAAATAAAAATCCCGATGTTCATATTCGGTTTTAGCCAAGGCTTGATCGACTTCCTGAACGGTCTTGGGTGGTGGTACCACGACTTTTTCCCCTTCCCGCCAATTAGCAGGCGTCGCACAGGCATAGCGGTCAGTGGTTTGCAGGGCAGTGACCAACCGAAGAATTTCATCCACATTGCGTCCGGCATTGAGAGGGTAATACAGCAAAGCCCGAATCACCCGCTTCGGGTCAATAATAAACACCGCACGCACCGTCGCGGTGGAACTCGCATTGGCATGAATCATGCCGTACAATTTTGCGACACGCATATCAATATCAGCAATCATAGGAAACGGAATCGTGGCACCCATTTTATCGTGAATACTGCGAAGCCAGGCTAAATGGGCATGAATACTATCCACACTCAACCCAATGAGCTTCACCCCCCGCTGACGAAATTGGTCACTGGCTTGGGCAAAGGCCATCAATTCTGTCGTACACACCGGAGTAAAATCCGCAGGGTGAGAAAATAAAACCACCCAATGCTGTTCCTGCCATACGCTAAAATTAAAATCGGTCTGTTGCGTCGTCACCGCGGAAAAGTCCGGTGCATGATCCCCAATGCGAGGCAACCCTCGTTCTTCCGACATGAAACCTCCTTCAGTTGGCAAGACTACCCTTCTTTCCCTCAGGCGAAGGGAGCAACCCCGGCTTGTCTATAAAACCGGGAATATGAACAAACCTATCGAGATGGCCAAGTGAATCACCCTGGCAGAGCTTTGGCCCATAACAGGCCGGAATCACCAGGAGCGAGGAATTTCTTCTTCATCATCCTCATGATTAGATTCGGTATCCCGAAAGAACTTATCCGTACCCAATTCTTCTGATAAGTCTTCCGTCAAATCCAAATCCTCATCGGCATCGTCGGTGGAGTCCTCGGAAAATTCATCATCATCAAAATCATCCGCAAGATCATCCACATCCAGAGGATCCGTGACATCATCCAGGTCAGTAGTCAATGAATCCAGAGTGATATCGGCATCGGCTTCCACTTCAATATCCAATTCGGCATCAATGTCATCCGGCAGAGCCGTATCCTCAATATCCGTATCGGGTTCCCGGCTAAGAATTTCCTCTGCATTGACATCAACGGGGAAAGCGTTCTTCCTCTTTTTGGCATCAAGCCCCTTTTCCGCGGCCGATTCTTTTTTAGGCCTTCCCGGGCTCTTTTTGGCTCCAGATGGCGCCGCCTTCTTCTCCGATTTTGTGGTGGGAGCAGACTTCGTACGATTCCGCCCCGTTTTCGCCGCAGCTGTCGTTTTCGAAACATTGTCAGATGTAGTCAACTTCTTCTCTTTCCCTTTCACCGCCATTTTCGGCGTCGCTTTGGATCGTGGTTGAGCTTGAGCCACGGTTTTGGATGTCCCCTTTACTCCAGCCTTCGTCTTTTCTTTGGCTTGAGCCTTAACGGGTTCCTTGGTCCGAGCCTTGGAGCCGACCTTCGTATTCTTGGACTTCGCTTGGGTAGACGGTGATCGTTGAGGCTTCACAGACTTCTTTGGTTTGGCTTTTGTCTTCGGTTGAGCTTTCGCATGAGTGGTTTGCTTCCCCGTCGGCTTCTGTTTGGGCTTGGCCTTTGACTTGGGCTTAGCCATGGCAGCCATGTGTCACCCTCCTGATTATGTGATCGACAAATGATCCATCTGCGATGGATCGTCTCCTGAGTTGCCCCCATCTAACATGGAGAGACCCTCTCAAGCAACAGAAGATTTTCAAGAAGGAAATTCTTTACCTTTTTAGGAAACTTCCGGTCATTCAAGATCCCTGTTAGAATCGGATCTCCATGGAAATTATTACCACGCATCTTGAGGCGGATTTCGATGGCCTCGCCTCAATGGTGGCCGCTCAAAAGCTCTACCCGGAGGCGGACCTCGTCCTCCCGGCGGGAGTCCAATCCCGTGAGCGATCCTTTCTCGCGGAACATCCCCTTTCCTTCACGGCACTTTCGAGTCTGAATTTAGCGGATATCACCCGCATGATTTTAGTCGATGCCCAACACCAGGATCGCTTAGGCTTACTCGAAAAAGCTCTTAAAAATCAACATATTTCAGTTCATATTTACGATCATCATCCCTTGGAAACCACCAATCCCCTGCTCCCGATGGCAGACTATTGCAAAGTGGATTCGGTCGGGGCCACCATCACACTCCTCTGCGAAGAACTTCAATCCAGAGGACTCACATGGACACCCGAGGAAGCCACATTCTTTGCCATAGCTCTCTATGAGGAGACCGGTCAATTTAGCTACCCGAATACCACGCCCCGTGATTTCCAGATGGGTGGGGTCCTTGTGCAAACAGGAGCCGATTTAAACCAGGTCACCAAGTACATCGCCCGGCACTGGACACCCCCACAACTGGACTTATTTCATGCCCTGTTGCAATCGGCGCAAACACTCAACCTCGGACATCGAAGGATTCTGCTCACCACCCTCACCTGGCCGGACTATGTGCAGGACATGGCCCCGATTGTTCAACAACTGGCGCAATTACACGGAGCCGATGCCATCATCGCCGCTGTCGCCATGGAGGGCAAGGTCCAAATCATCGGGCGCAGCCGCCATCCCGATATGGACATGAATCAGATCACCAAGGCCTTTGGCGGAGGAGGGCACACCATGGCCGCCGCCGCCAGTATAAAGGGACTCACCATCGTCGAGGTCGAGCAGAAAATCCACGACCTTTTGCAGGAACAAGCCAAAACCTGGCTCCCCATCAAACGTCTCATGACGACACCTGTCAGGACGGTGGAACCCAACACCACGATCAAACAGACCGAACGCCTTATGACACAATACGAAGTCAACGCCCTCCCGGTTGTGAGTGCCAAGGGCGGCTTCATGGGATTAGCCACACGGGAAGCGGTACAAAAAGCCCTCTATCACAAACTGGCCACCCACCCTATCGAGCACATCATGCTCAGGGATATCTTTGCGGCCACACCCGGCACTCCATTTGACGAGGTCCAACAGCATATGGTCGAACGGAATCAGCGGATCGTCCCGGTGTTGGATCACGACCAGGTCGTTGGCATTTTCAGCCGGACCGATTTGCTTCGTGCTATGCACCAGGCACTCCCCTCCCAGGCAGGAGACGTCGAGCCCTCTGCCGGAGCGGCCCCTTCAGCTACCGTCGTTCCCACGCCAACCTTGCGGACTTCAAATCTTCACAAACAATTGGCCAACCGTTTACCTCCGCCGCTCCTCACCCTCCTCCAGACCATTCGGACACTGGCCGACACCCAGGAAGTGGCCGCCTTCCTCGTCGGGGGGTTCGTCCGGGATTTCCTGATGAACATTCCCAATTTCGATCTGGATGTGGTGGTCGAAGGAGACGGCATTGGCTTCGGCAAAGCATTAGCGCAGGAACTGAAGGCCGAATGGACCATTCATGAACGATTCGGAACCGTCTCGATTACAATCCCCAAGGCTCTCAACATTCCACAGATGCATCACCTGGACATCGCCACGGCTCGAACGGAATATTATGAATATCCCACCGCGCTGCCGACAGTGGAACGCAGTTCAATAAAAAAAGACCTCTACCGGCGGGATTTCACCATCAATGCTCTGGCCATTCGCTTAAACCGGACGCCCGGTGAACTTCTGGACTTTTTCGGGGGCCGGCGGGACATCAAGGACAGAATCGTTCGGGTCCTTCACAGCCTCAGCTTCGTGGAAGATCCCACCCGGGTCTTTCGAGCCATTCGCTTCGAACAACGGTTCGGGTTTCAAATCAGCAAGGAAACGCAGCATTTCATTCAACAGGCCCAAACCATGGAACTGTTTCACCGGCTTTCCGGGGTACGATTAGGAAATGAACTGATCCATATTCTAGAGGAACCCGAGCCGGCCAAAGGCATTCAGCGATTGAGTCAATTTAAACTCTTGACCTTCATTCATCCCAAACTGCAATGGAAGGAACCGGCTCCGACGTTCTTTGCATCCGGAGAAAAAATTCTGGCCTGGCATGAGGTGGAAAATGCCAGATCAGGAACCGAGCGATGGCTGCTCTATGCCCTGGCCTGGTTCGAATCATTGGGCAAACCTGAATTGGTCAAAACCTGGAAACGATTGGGATTTCCCCAACGAATCACCGCAACCGTCGGCGAGTTCCTACAGGCCCAGCCCACTTTGCTAAGGACCCTCAACAGAAAGCACCTGGCTCCTTCAGAAATCTACGATCTCCTCACGCCATGGCCGAAGGAACTCGTGTTGTTCCTCATGGCCAAGGCGCAAAGCAAGCCGACGATTCATGCAGCCATGGAACGGATCCGGGATTATCTCACCACGTTCCAGCATGTCGCCATCACCGTGACCGGCCACGACCTGGAAGACATGGGCCTTCCCAAAGGTCCAGCCTATCGCCGGGTGCTCGATCGCATCTTCAAAGCCAAACTGGATAGTCTGGTGGCCACACAGGAAGATGAATATCGCCTTGCCAAAACCTTCATTGCACAAGAAACCGCTTCAGGAAGCCACTCCAAATCCGCTTTATCGGGAAGGAAAGGCAGCAGGCGGTAGCCTTCCCGTTGGCTGCCCCCGCAAGTAGTCTATTCATTTCCCATGCACCGGCCTTCATCGCCCCCCCCACCGTCTCGAATCCGCTGGCGAATTCTTTTTCTGCTCCTCCTCATCAGCATCATCACTTACATCGACCGGGTAAATATTTCCGTCACCGCTCGCCAAATGATGCCGGCACTTGGTCTCACAGATCTGCAAATGGGGCAGATCTTTTCGGCTTTTGTCTTTGGCTACGCCCTCTTTCAAGTTCCCGGTGGCTGGTTGGGCGATCGCTGGGGACCACGTCGCGTATTGACCTTCGCCCTTATCTGGTGGTCGATCTTTACAGCGTTGACGGCCGT
This sequence comes from Nitrospiraceae bacterium, assembly GCA_020632595.1. Classification (NCBI taxonomy): domain Bacteria; kingdom Pseudomonadati; phylum Nitrospirota; class Nitrospiria; order Nitrospirales; family Nitrospiraceae; species Nitrospiraceae bacterium. The sequence goes on from JACKFF010000010.1 coordinate 31,472, forward strand.
CGCTCCTACGCTCCCACTGGCCAACCTGATCGGGATTATGGGTTCACTCATGGTCGTGCGTTTTCTCATCGGCATCGGCGAAGCCGCCGCCCTGCCCAATTTCAATCGAGCCGTCGCAAACTGGCATCCCCCGAATGAACGGGGCTTAGGCATTGGCATCACCATCGGAGGGATCGGCCTGGGCTCAGCTCTCACCCCACCTCTCACCGCCTGGATCATGGTCAATTATGGCTGGCAAACGGCGTTTTATCTCGCAGGCGGCTTGGGGATTGGCATCGCGCTCTTGTGGTACTGGTACGCAACCGATCATCCCCGGCAACATGCACATGTCAACACCACCGAGGCCGAACTGATCGAAGATTCGGAATCTCTGCCCGACCCTCCTGCTCCCCTGGAAGGGCGATCCGGCAAGGCCTGGGGAACGGTCCATGATGTGTTCACCGAATTCGAAGCACGTGAAGGACGACCTCCAGCTTCACAAGCGAAAGCCAACGGGACCGGTGGGAAGAAGGACACCCCCAACTCCTCCACCCCACTACGAACAGGAAAGAAAGGCGAACCAGCGCCCAGTCACCAATCAAAGAGGACCACCCTTCCCTGGAAAGCCATCCTCACCACCCCCACCGTCTGGTGGCTCACGCTCAGCTATACCTGCCTCGGCTATGTCGCCTATGTCTATATGTCCTGGTTCTACCTCTACCTCGTCAACGTGAGGGGTTTTGCCATCCTTCAAGGTGCTTTCTTCGCCTCGGCGCCGTTTATCGCAATGGCCATCTTCTGCCCATTGGGAGGATGGGTGACCGATCGTCTCACCGAACAATACGGAATCAATCGTGGGCGCGCGAGCGTGGGGGGAGCAGGAATGATTCTGGCCGCGCTCTCCATCATCATCGGCGCCAACATCGAAGCGCCCTATGTCGCAATCGGTTTTCTCTCGCTCGGCGCGGGGTGGCTCTACTTCACCGTCGGCCCGTTCTGGTCTTCGACCACGGACTTATCCAAACCCTACGCCGGCACACTCTCAGGCCTCATGAACACCGGCGCCAACCTGGGCGGAACCCTCTCCCCCACACTGACGCCCTGGCTGGCTGACACCTTCGGCTGGTCAGTCTCTCTTGGCATCGCCGCCGGCATTGCCCTACTCGGTGGACTGTGTTGGCTTATGATTCGACCAGAACATGGGCTCAACATCCCCAAGCCAGTCGATAGAGCATGAACAAGTCTGAACGGTTCACAATCCAGACGGGCACCAAAATGATTCTATTATTTTTGGATCATGATAAACTGAGTCGCGGCCAAATAAAAAATTGAGCAAGTAAACAAGGCGCTCCCGATTGGAGAGAAAATATTCGGTGAACCCGAAAGTTGTTCAAACAATCAGAACAGATGAGAACCACCGAACATTGACAGCGTCCAATAGGGTGCGAGGCCATTCATGGATTCAGGTACCTTTTATCGCCCGCATCATAGCCCTCTCTATCTTCCTGCTCTTCCCCGGTCATGTTTGTGCCACAGAGATTGAAGAGTTCAAAACGGGCGTCGTCAAAATTACTGCACTGGTAAATGGGCAACCAAGTGTCGGGACGGGATTTATCGTGAGGCTCGACAAGGACGCCGCCTATATCGTGACTGCCGCACATGTGATTTCCGGAGATAGCAAGCCACAGGTGTGGTTCTTTCCTCTTCCTCATCAATCGTTTGCCTCACAGGTGTTAGGCATCGATGGAACCAATGAGAATGGGTTGGCCACGTTGCGTGTTCCGGATCCCATTCCTGACGGACTCATGGCGCTTCCGCTCGATCAGACCACCCAGGCATCCGGGGGAGAAACTATTACCTTCATCGGATTTCCACCGAATCTCGCTCCCTGGACCGTCTCAACCGGAAGTATCAGCGGGAGGAAAGGGCCACATCTGATGTTTCAGGCGTTAGTGGAGGAAGGTCATTCGGGTGGCCCCCTTCTCCTTAATGGCAAAGTGGTCGGAGTCGTGACAGACGCTCAGGGACGTCTGGGGTATGCAGTCCCCACAGCGATTTTGTCGATCGCGTTGAAAGGATGGCACGTGGAACCATCGGGCGACGACTCGTTATCCCTGGAGATTTCAGGCAAAGACGGTGCGCCGATGGTACGGATCCCTGCAGGACAGTTTGAAACGCATGTAGAATCACGCTCAGGAACCGGGGACATTTCCGAAGGGATTCGGTATATGGTCTATGTTGAAGATTTCTTCATCGACAAGTATGAAGTCACCATTGAACGGTATGGAAAGTTTTTACAAATCACCGGTCGGACAGCGCCGGAATATTGGGATCACATCATGATGCCCCAGGATGCCAACCGCCCCGTTGTCGGTGTGACATGGTACGAGGCCAAAGCCTACTGCCACTGGGCCAAGAAGAGATTACCGACCGAAGATGAATGGGAGAAAAGCGCACGAGGAACTGACGGACGCATGTATCCATGGGGCAATGACCCACCGGCGAGCTACTTCACGAATTTCGCCACATTTGGTGACTTTCAATTATCCAAACTTTCTCCGGTCGGAGCATTCGAAAAGGATAGAAGTCCCTATGGAGTGTATGACCTGGCCGGAAATGTGAGTGAATGGACAGCAGATAACTGGAATGAATCACGAAATCTAGACCGTGATGAGGAGGAAACACCCGCGAGTTCCCGCAAAATCATACGCGGTGGAAATTGGAACGCAATGGACGAATATCTGAGAGCCGCATTGCGCTCTTATGCTTCACCAACCAACAGAGATTTAGGTCTTGGTTTCCGCTGCGCGCAAAATCCGGATACGCCGCCATAAAAAAGGTGAGGGGTATGACGGAAGAAAGGATGGTCTAAAAATCGGCAAGCCAGTCGATGGAAGGCATATAAACAGTTCTATCGGAACAGTTCGGCCCACACTTTACGGAAAGACGGTCAATCTAAAAAAGAAAGGAGGTACACCATGGGAGACAAAGGCGGGAAAAAGGACAAAGATAAAGCTCAAAAGCAGAAAGCCAATCAACAGGCAAAAAAAGATAAAAAGAAATAGCTGAGGCACATTCTTTGAAGGACATGGTGGGTTTTGCGTATGCGAAGCCCACCATATCCGAAGCACTGTAAATCCTGGATGGGTTTAATATTGGAAATCCTTCCAAAGGAAAAGGGAGAGAAAGATCCAAAAAACCTGGAATACGAGCAAGCGGCAAAAAACTCCCTTTACCGTACAAGGATCCCTCGTTAGCTGACATAAAAATCAATGACTCACAATGAGCTTATTCGACAAATTGAATCTCTTCGAAGCTTAATGGTTTCTGTTGCCACTGGAGGACCTCGAATCGACGAAGTTAACCCTGATTATCAAAAAGCCTTTGGTACAGTTGACAGGGAGCTTCGCCGTCGAAGGATTCCCAATCCTATTCCCTATTCAGATTTATGGGAATGGTATGGCCGGTGGCGAAGTGGGGATCTACCATCCTATCAGTCACGACGCAACTTTCTTGCAGACATTTTTACGCCTTTTCTAGAGCAGGTTCGCGCTAGTACCACGGGTCACATGGGGGAACCGCCTCCACTGACCGGATGGCCTCGGGTCGACCGCACCGTAGATCAAATACGCAATAATCTCGCTGCTGCCCAGCATGAAGAACAGTTTCAATCCATCGGTTTGTTATGCCGCGAAGCACTTATTTCACTGGCACAGGCGGTATATATTCCTGAGCGGCACACATCCATCGATGGCAATACGCCAAGCGATACAGACGCACGAAGAATGCTTGAGGCCTATATCGTTGTAGAACTTGCTGGTGGGCCAAACGAAGAAGCGCGTGCCCATGTTCGTGCTGCATTGAAGTTGGCGGTTGCCCTTCAACACCGTCGCACAGCAGATTTCCGTCAGACTGCTATGTGCGTGGAGGCCACTGCCGCAGTCATCAATGTAATCGCCATTGCATCCGGGCGTCGAGACCCCTAGACGGCAAAATAGCCTGTCTAATAATGCAGTAAAACGATTGATCCACATGCAAATGGGTTTAGTGATTATCTCACAATTCAGCTCTATTTCCTTGACGTGGATATGGATAATGTCATTTGCGTTTCTCCACCATTTAGTCCAACAATATTTTTGATCCCAATAGATTTGAAAAATTGAATCGACCAATGCAGCGCTATAACATTCTTCATCGGACCTATTATAATTTTTCGGGTGCGGTGACACTTGGACCGCATCATTTACGTTTGCGTCCGAGGGAAGACTATGACCTGCACATTGAGTCATTAAAACTGAAGCTCACACCGCCGGCCACCCTGCTCTGGAATCGAGACGTAGAAGGCAATTCGGTGGCCACAGCCACCTTCGATATGCCCGCCAACCAGCTCGTGATTGAGAGCGAAGTCATCATCCAGCAATTCAATGAGTCTCCACTCGACTTTCTCGTTGCCGACTACGCTGTCGCGTATCCGTTTACCTATCAACCCGATGACCGGATCATGCTGCTCCCCTACATGGCATACCCTGAGCAAAACACCAAAGATCGACTGACTGAATGGATGGCGAATTTTTGGAAACCGGAAGAACCGATTCAGACGTACACACTCCTGCAACGTCTAGGCACCCACATCAACCAAACCCTTTCCTATCGAGTGCGGGAAGAACCTGGCGTTCAAACAGTGGGGCAAACACTGGAATACGGCACTGGTTCCTGCCGTGACTTTGCGTTACTCTTTATGGAAGCGGCACGATGCCTGGGTCTTGCTTCGCGCTTTGTCAGCGGATATCTTCATGCCCCACCATCAGCAACCGATTATGGTGCCACTCATGCCTGGGCCGAAGTCTACCTGCCGGGGGCCGGGTGGAAGGGGTTTGATCCTACTGTAGGAGCCATGGCCGGAACCGATCATATTGCCGTAGCCGTTGCAAGATTGCCCGAATCCATTCCGCCCATTGAAGGATCGTTCGTGGGGCCCCCAGGATCAACGCTTCATGTCGGCGTCTGGGTCACGAAGTGTGAGTGAACGAGCACTTTCCGTTCTTATGAAACACCATCGCTCCTCGTTTTTTTCAATACAGGCGAACTTTTTAAAAAATCCAACACACGCGGTTCTTTTTTCACCCCTCAACCATAAAGGTCGACCATGCCAATCTGGGTTGATGCCGATGCCTGCCCCAAGGTGATTAAGGAAATCTTATTTCGCGCTGCAGACCGGACAGCGGTGCAGGTGACGCTTGTGGCCAATCGCCTCTTGTATACCCCGCCGTCTCCCTATATTTCGGCCATCCAAGTCCCCGATGGATTTGATGTCGCGGATTCCGAAATCGTCAAAAGGCTCGAGGCCGGCGATCTGGTGATTACCGCCGACATTCCCCTGGCCGCTGAGGTGATTGGGAAAGGTGGCCATGCGCTTGATCCGCGGGGGGAGATGCATTCTTCCGATACGATTCAAGCCCGCCTCATGATGCGGGATTTCATGGAGACGCTCCGGGCCAGCGGCGTCGAGACCGGCGGGCCGTCGGCCTTGAGTCAACGGGACCGGCAATTATTTGCCAAACACCTTGATTATTATCTCACGACTCTGGTCAAACAGAAAAATGAGAATCCCTAGGAATCAGAAAACGCACATGGGGTATGGTGACAGGCCATAAACAATTGCTGACCCTACTTGCCCACATGGACATGAAACCCGGCATCAACAAAAATTCAATATCGCCCTCACCGGCAATACCTTATACAGCCAGTCCATGGGAGGCTGATTCACCGGCATGAGACTCTACCCGACAAGCATGACTCTTCCATCCTTAAATTGGCTATTTTTTTTGTTATTGTTGTTTCCCGTGCAAGCCTTTCCTGAAGAAATTCAGCCAATGGAACAGTTGGAAAAGATTATCGAAAAACCGAAGGCTGCCCGAAAAAGTTTGAAGGATGAGGGAATCCTTTTGGAAGCCACCAATACGATGGATATCCTCTCCAATGTTTCCGGCGGCATCCGGCAAAAAACCACTCTCACCGGGGATCTGGATCTTCTGCTCACACTGGATATAAAAAAATTAATTCCTAGTTGGAGAGGAACAGTCTTTGTGTATGGCTTGGGTTTGTATGGGGACAATCCCAGCCAATATGTCGGGGACATTCAAGGCGTGAGCAACATTGCGGCCGTGAATACCTGGAAACTGTTCGAAGCCTGGTACCAACACAATCTATTCCAACGATTTTCCCTGCTTGCCGGCCTGTATGATGTCACCTCGGAGTTCGATGTCATCATGTCTGCATCCACACTTTTTGTGAATAGCTCCTTCGGAACCGGGGCAGAATTCGGGGCCAGTGGAAAAACGGGCCCTTCCACCTTTCCTTCAACCTCTCTTGGGGTCCGGGCACAAGCTATCCTGACCGATTCCCTGATGGTTCGCGCCGTGGTCGCCGATGGCATTCCGGGCAATCCCGATGACGCTCACGGCACACACATCCATTTGCGAAAAGACGATGGTTTGTTCGGTTCCATGGAACTGGCGTATTACCAATACAGCAAAGAGGATTTAACCGAACCAAAGAAAGAAATGGTTAAAGAGAGCCCTCGTCGCCTGACCTTTCGTCGGATTGGAAGATCCGCCCCCATTGAATATGAAGCCAAAGTTGCCTACGGATTCTGGGGGTACACCACTTCTCTGGATCAACTCAACAAGTTCAATAGCTCGGGAGAACCTGTCAAACAACATGGCACTTACGGCATGTATGGATTAGCGGAATATGATGTGTATCATGAAAAGGAGGACAAAGATCAGGGACTGACCCTCTTTGGTCGAGCCGGAATGGCTGACCCCAATGTGAACCGCATTTCCCAGTACTATGGCGGTGGGTTCGTCTATAAAGGCTTATTTCCAGGGCGAAACATTGATGGAACCGGGATGGGAGTGGCCGTCGCGGTGAATAGCCATGATTATAAACAGTCTCAACGACGGGCAGGACAACGGGTTGAGAGTTCGGAGATCACGCTGGAATTGACTCATTCCATCTTTGTGAATCAAAACCTCATCATTCAACCGGATTTCCAATATGTCATTAATCCCGGCACGGTTCCCGGCAGGAATAACGCTGTTGTGGTGGGCATGCGGCTTGAGGTCAATCTCAATAATTGATTCACCCCCTTTTCAGGATCTCGTGCTTGGAGAAATAGGAGATATTAAACAGGATCAAAGACATCACCCATATAAGAAGGCTTCGATCAAGTAGACACGCGGTTCTATAGGTTTTCTTGGTTTTTCCGAAAATTTTATTCACCATCTCTGCCACCACCTGACCGATCTGCACCTGAGAGTAGGGGTCTGACCTTCTCGGAAGGTCAGACCCCTTTGGCTTTCCTCAGTCGAACCCTTCGGAGTCAGATGCTTGATCAGTCATCCTCCAGGAAATGATCGATCTAATTTTTTATTTCCCAGTCAAGCGATTTCGTACCGGGGGATCCACTCCCTCCCCCCTGCACTAACACTGACACTGCCCCAGTGACGGTATTCCTTATGATGAGGTCCGGCCTCCCATCCCCATTGGTATCTGCCACTTGCTCGATTTCCCGGTCAGAGGCCAGGTTAGCTACGTTAGCGGATAAGGCAATGGTCGCTCCATTCATCAACCACACCGCAACCGCTCCACTGCTGGCATTTCTCCAGAACAGATCTCTTGTCCCATTGCCATCGACATCCCCTGACCCCTCATAGTTCCACCCCGAGGGGACAGTGGCCGGAAAGCCCACCGACGTGATTGTGGACCCGTTCATCAACCATAACGCCACGACGCCGGTGTTTTTCCGCCAAATGACATCAGCCCTGCCATCTCCATTCACATCAGCAATCCCCACGATCTGCCACGCCAACGGCACACCGCCGGGGAAAGCGGTGGACTTAATCGCTGCGCCATCCATCAACCAGAGCGCTGTGGCGCCATTGATGGTGTTGCGCCAGACAAAGTCCGCCGTGCCATTCCTGTCCAGATCCCCGATCTGCCCAATCTCCCAATTCGTGGGACTACTTCCCGGGAATCCGACCGACGTGATCGTCAGCCCATCCATTAACCATACGGCCACGGCCCCGTTACTCGTGTTGCGCCACACGATATCCGCTTTGCCATCCCCATTCACATCACCCACCTTTGCAATCTCCCATGCCAACGGCAGGTCCCCCGGGAAACCGGCGTTGGCCAGGGCCGTCCCATTCATCAGCCATGCCTCTACGCTCCCACTACTCGTGTTGCGCCAAACAATATCTGCTTTACCGTCCCCATCCAGATCGAAGGTCACAGAACGATCACGGATAAAAATATCCCGTGCCCCATTAGTATCGCCTGCAACGAGATTGGTCGAATCGGAGAACATTCCGACAATATGCCCATCCAGACTGATGGCAGGATTACAACTAAAATCATTGCCCTTCACCCCTGCGGTCGACACACTCATCTGAGTTGTCGTGTTTGTCTGGCGATCGTGGACGAACACGTCTCCGTTTCCACTCGTCCCGCCCGGCACAAGATTCGTGGCATAGGACAGGAACGCCACAAACCGTCCGTCCCCGCTGATGGCTGGCTCAACACTTTCCTCGTTGGTCTGAGGACTCCCGCCTGTCGGCACACTGACCCGCGTGGTGGTGCCCGTCTGCCGGTCATGCACAAACACATCGCTGACTGCATTCGTATCTCCCGCCACCAGGTTATTCGATACCGACTCAAAAACGACGAATCGCCCGTCCGCACTGATATCGGGAGCAAAGGCAGGCGATGACCCTCCTGATCCCGTGCTCTGCCCCCCACCCGTGGCGACACTCACCCGCGTGGTCGTACCCGTCTGACGGTCATGCACGAACACATCGGTGCCTCCATTGGTATCTCCTGCCACGAGGTTGGTGGCCGAAGAATGAAACGCCACGAATCGCCCATCCATGCTGAGCGCGGGTAAAAAACTTCCACCATTGGCCTGAACGCCCCCGGTTGCCACACTGACCCGCGTGGTCGTGCCCGTCTGCCGGTCATGCACAAACACATCGCTGACTCCATTCGTATCCCCCGCCACAAGATTCGTGGCTACCGAATCAAATGCCACAAATCGACCATCCCCGCTTAAATAGGAATTAAAGCTGTTGCCATTCACCTGTCCCCCACCCGTGGCCACGCTCACCCTGGTGGTCGTGGCCGCCTGGCGGTCGCGGACGAATATGTCTCGTTTTGCATTGGTATCCCCGGCAACCATGTTGGTAGCATCGGACTCAAATGAGACCAAATTTCCGTCATCACTCAAATCCGGGGCTCGACTGAGGGAATTCCCCTGGGCTCCTCCTGTCGCCACGCTCACCCGTGTGGTCTCCCCGGTCTGCCGGTTACGAAGGAACACATCTAGCTCACCGTTGGTATCACCCGCTACCAGGTTGGACCCAAAAGAATGGAACACCACCAATTGGCCGTTTTCATTCAAGGCCGGCTGAAAACTATTGTTATTGGACTGCACGCTGGCCGTGCTGACACTTACCCTGGCCGTCTCCAGTGCATAAATTCGTGAAGCGAAGAGAGCGAGCGCGATGAAGCACATGACTGCGGTGACTATTGGGGGTTGAGTCTTCATAATTTTCCCTCCCGCGTCTGCCAAATAAAAAAGCCAGTTATTAAACCATCCCTTCAACACATCACCCCGATTTAAAATGGGGTATTTCCCAAATTATGATAAGCAACGCACATGAAATTTTTAAGAACGATTTTTTTCTTGGTTGGCCACATCCCAACAATCCCTTCCGGCGATGCGCCTAAAAAAACCCTAACGCAATTGGCCAATAATATCCACACTTTCTGACATGAAAAAAGTTCAACCCCAATGGGCACACAGGAATGGGCATGAGGGCCGGATGAGATGAAAAGCCCTGTACACTGAAAATGATAAAGGTTAGGCCCCTTATCTGTGGATGACCGTTCAAGATTTGAGATCAGGCTTCAATCTGATCAATCATCAACTGTCGACACACGGGATTACCTTCCTCGCTTACCATAAACCGAATATTCATGGCATTCCCTGTAGGATTTTCCAGACACGCGCGAGAAGCCAGATCACCCCCACTACCGTTCCCACGACGACAAAAGCGATCCCTAGCAATAATCCCACCACGAAAACCCAATCCCCTATGGTTGAAGTACGACGATCTCCAACAACGTGACGCTCCAGCAGCTCAACATTTCTGACATTACTTTTGAACCAGATAGAGAAAAGATCACCGAGAATGGGAATGCCACCGATCATGCCGTTTATCGCAATGTTCAGGCTCATACGGACTAACACGATTTTGGGAAGTTGCGACTGAGCAGCCACAACAAGAATACATGCGCCAGCGAAACTCACGATGACATCACCCACATAGGGAATGAGACCAATGACGGGATCCAAACCAATCCGGATTGAAGTTCCCGGAATCATATAGCGGCGATCCAGCAAGTCCGCTAAAAACTTGGCCATCTCAAATGTTTGGGAATGTCGCACGATAGGAGTCCCCACCCTTTTATACTGCAAATGAATAATTTGGTACATGAACCAGCATCATTCGGAGTGATGAAGAATATAACTAGATTCGCTTCACGAGCAACAGAGACAGGAAAGGAAAATTGTACGCCCCATGCAGCCAGGGATCATCGAAACACTTTTCCGCTCAATCCTGAATTGCGGGCAATGTGAGGTACAGGGTATTCAAAAAGGTCCACCGGGCATGGCTTCAGCCACAAAGACAGACCAGCTATTCAAAAGAGAAACGAGCAGAGAAAAGTGGCGGAAAACTGCTGCCGGGATTACCAATATTTTTCGAAAAAAATGAGATGCCGGGCCTTTTGACTTTTCCGGCACTGGCGGCGTACAAGAGTCAATCATCATTTGCCTTTACTTTGAAAAGGAGTCCCATATGCAGTGTCCGTGTCAGAGCGGAAAGACCTTCAAACAATGCTGTGAGCCCGTGATCACTGGAGTGAAACAGGCAGCGACTGCCGAACAACTCATGCGGGCCAGATATTCGGCCTATACGCAAGTCCAGATGGATTTCATCGAAAAGACCCATGATCCCAAAACCATACGCGACATTGACCTTGAGGCCAATCGCAAGTGGGCAGAAACCACCAAGTGGACGGGGTTAGAAATTCTTGCGACCAAACAGGGCGGAGTGGACGACGATGCGGGCCTCGTCGAATTCAAAGCCACGTTTGAGACCGAAAAAGGCCCTCAAATCCATCATGAGTTGAGCGAGTTTCGGAAACATGAAGGGACCTGGTATTTCTCAGACGGCAAAAGTCCCGGAGTTCGAACCGTCGTGCGTAGCGAGGCGAAGATTGGACGGAACGATCCGTGCCCCTGCGGCAGCGGGAAAAAGTATAAAAAATGCTGTGCGAACTCCTGAATCATCATGTGATGCCATATCGGGTCTGTTTCACGCACTTCTGTCCATGCATGACATCATCATCTATACCCACGCGCCAAAAACTGACAGACCACCGGCCAGATTGGTGACGGAACTCCTTCTCTGTCAAAAGGCTTATGCCGTCTTTGCCTCCCCCTGCCATAGCATATCGTAACCGAGTTCTTTCGTCTCAGAACACATCGTCGCCAAAGCGGCGAATGTCTTATTGAACAGTTCATCGGCATGAGATTTTTCGTGATCCTCAAATGAACTCCAATAGGTGACAATCGCGTAATGGTCATCTGCGGTTTTTGATGCACTCAGGGACCCTTCGTCTGATACGAAACCGGAAAATTTGAACACCTGCCCGGCGATGAACCCCCCTTTGTCTCCCCCATAGGTTTCCTTAACGACCATACACATCTCTCCCACGGCCAGCTCCACCTGATCGAAGGAAACGCCGGGCTTCAATTTGACGGTGTTAAACAACATTTTTGCCCCAAATGGAAGCGTAATAGGACCAAACATGGCACCCTCCTGGTGAGAGCACCCGTCTCGAAGCGGGTGCTTATAAAAGAAATGATCAGACTAAACCTATCCGCAGCACTCTTCGGCATCTTAGCACTTCCCGCATAGGGCTCGCAGGCCTCACACCACACGATTCCTCCCCAACCATCGCGAAGGCCTCATCCAACGGTTGACAACCCATCAGGCATGCTCAACGGGGCGTCAATTCACATTGCATTGACAAAGACCGGGAAAACTTCGAGAATCCTCGCATTGGATTCACGCGACTATTCATCGCTGGCGACAGACCACCACGACGCCATCATTTGAAAGGACGCACATTATGGGGAATGCATACCGGGGTCGGCACAAACTGCGACGACTCCAAAAACCTGCCGTCGACAAACCCATTGACGAAATCCTGAAAGGACTGCGACCGAAGCCTGCACCCTCAAGCAACAGCTCCTATCGGGAACAGTCACTGAAGATTCACGGCCTGATTTGCGCCAAATGTGCTAGAGAATTCGATCTCAAGACCAGACACCTGCTCACGGTGCACCATAAAGACGGCAATCACCACAACAATCCGCCGGACGGGTCGAACTGGGAGAACCTCTGCGTATACTGCCACGATGATGAACACAGCCGGGGAATCCTTGGTGATTATTTGCGCAAGGCAAAAGAGGACAAGGCTTAGGGAATCAGTCTACAATCCCTGAGCGGGGGCAGTCTGCTTGTTGTTGGCTAGAACGAATTGACGGAGAGGTTGATCATCCTATGCTGAGGAAAGAATCACTACGGGGGATACATGGCATCTATGTGGTCGTTGAGGACTTAGGTCCGGAGCTGAGGGGAGTATTAAACCGGAGTGAGTTGCGCAAACGCGTGGAGGCACAATTGCAGACGGCGGGGATTCGCCTGGTCAAGGAACTCGAAGCCGCCAAATTACCAGGAGAGCCCTATTTATATGTCAATATGGCGGCTCTTCCCTTGGGCCCCAAGCGTTATGCCTGTCGGATCGACCTTGAAGTCCACCAATTGGTAGCCCTTGTTCATAACTCCTCCACGGGACACGCCATCACCTGGGAACAAGGCGTCGTAACCGCTGGTGGGGTCAAAACCATTTTCAACAATTTTGACGAACTGGTGTTGGATTTTATTTGTGATTACCTGGCGATGAATCCTGACAACTAGCCTATCAACTCCATCACTGCCCATCGTTCATTCGATTTTCGTGGACTTCTACCAGGACTCTTCCCCTTTTTCTCCGGCCTTCAGTCTCACACCATGACAGGGCCTCCTCCACTCGACCCGTTTCTGATCGCCAGAACATTCGTCCTTCCACCATGGGTCTGTTGAAAAAAGCCGCCAGCGGCGTTCTCGCCACTTTTCCGTGCTCACATACGACGCGTACGCTCCGCGCGCAAAAACGGCTGCGGCCTTACTGGACGGACTTTTTTGAACCGACCCGGAGCCTTTGATGGGTAAACTAATCCTGGGCAAATTTCCCCTTGAACATCTTTATTTTTCAACACTCCCACCATACGTTTTGAACAAGAGAGTTTCAGGGATTAGGCCGGCCGATTCTCATGAAATTTGACCTTGGCTGGTCAATCATGAGAAAAGGACCATTGTCCAATTTTCTAGCCTAGAAGGAGAATGCTCATGGCGAAAGCGCGCGCCCGTCACATTTTGGTCTCAACAGAAGAAGCATGCAAAAACTTAAAAACACAAATTGAGGGTGGTGGAGATTTTGCTGCCGCCGCAAAGGAACATTCCACCTGTCCATCAGGGAAACAAGGTGGCGATCTGGGCGAGTTCGGCCCGGGTCAAATGGTCAAAGAATTCGATGAGGTTGTGTTTAGCGGCGAACTCGGCAAGGTCCACGGCCCCGTCAAAACCCAGTTTGGCTATCATCTTCTTGAGATCACCAGCCGCACGCCATAATTAGTTCACTGTTCATCCGGACAAGGGCATGGTCTCGGGGCTATGCCCTTATCCTGACCCCATCATCTTCAAAACCTGTCACAAGCATTGGGGGCAATCATTTTGCCTACTCGTTCATCCGGTAGATTCCAGCCCCAAACGTCTTCCCGGATTCCCGATCAGATGCGGAAAGGTTTGGCATCAAGATTCCCCTTGATGTAGACTTCAGTACTTTATTGAACAATCTGAAACACTGTCACATTGACCGATTATGCCAAGCGAACCTCAGCCGCAAAAATCAACGCAATTCAAAAAACTCCTCTTGTCCCCCAAGCTTGAATTCATCTGCGAGGCTCATAATGGGCTGAGCGCCAAGATCGTGGAAGAAGCAGGATTCCATGGCATCTGGGCCAGCGGACTCTCGATCTCAGCGCAATTCGGGGTGCGAGATAACAACGAGGCCAGTTGGACCCAGGTTCTGGACAATCTGGAATTTATGTCTGACGCGGCCCGCATTCCAATTCTCCTTGATGGAGATACCGGCTACGGCAACTTCAATAATATGCAGCGTCTCATTCGCAAATTGGAACAACGGCATATCGCGGCCGTGTGCATTGAAGACAAGTTGTTTCCGAAGACGAATAGCTTTCTTAAGGGTGACACACAGCCCATGGCCGACATGGAAGAGTTTTGTGGAAAAATTAAAGCCGGAAAGGATGCGCAATCCGATCCGGATTTCTGCATCATCGCCCGCGTTGAAGCGTTCATCTGCGGATGGGGACTGGCGGAAGCCTTGCGACGGGCAGAGGCATATCGCCAGGCCGGAGCGGATGGCATTCTGATTCACAGTGCGCTGGCAGTACCGGATGAGATTCTGGCATTCAAGCGGGAATGGAGCAATCGTTCACCCGTGGTGATTGTGCCCACAAAATATTATTCCACTCCCACCGATGTGTTCCGGCAACATGGCTTTTCCATGGTGATTTGGGCGAATCACATGCTCCGCGCGGCCGTCGCCACCATGCAGACGACGGCTCGCGTTCTGAAAGAACAAGAAAATCTCTTATTCATTGAGGATAATATTGTGCCGGTCTCTGAAGTTTTCCGTCTGCAAGGTGCGGATGAACTCATGCAAGCCGAGCAGCGCTATCTTCCTAAAAGTGCCGACCGCGCATCGGCTATTGTCCTCGCCGCTTCCCGCGGTGATGAGTTAGGGGAGCTCACCGAAGACAAACCAAAAACCATGGTGAATATCCGGGGCGTCCCGCTCCTTGCTCATATCGTTGACGCCTACAACAGCGTCGGCATCAAGGAAATTCTTGTGGTCCGGGGGTATAAGAAAGAAGCCGTCAACCTTCCCAATCTGACCTATGTCGATAACGATGCTTTCGCGGAAACGGGAGAATTGGATTCCTTGTTGAAAGCGCTTCAATCAAAAGAAGCCCGATTCCAGGACACCATCGTATCCTATGGCGATGTGTTGTTTAACACGTACATTCCCCAGGCGCTGCTGCAAGCCAAGGATGACTTTGTTATTTTTGTGGATAGCGACTGGCAGGAAAAAACGAGTTATACGAGGCTTGGCGGGTTTGCCGAATGTACCGCTCCGAATTCCCGAAAGGCCTTTAACGCCCAGATTCATCTCAAGCAATTAGGCAGGACTGTCCCTTCAGACATGATCCATGGCGTATGGATGGGATTTTTTAAAGTCTCGGCTCAAGGAGTCACGCAGTTGCACGAGATCCTTACCGAACTTCTTGCCGACCCGAAACACCGGAAAGCAGGAATGGCCATCCTGTTCCAGGAGTTATTACGAAGAAACTATCCGATTAGGGTGCTCTATACCGTTGGGCATTGGCTGGATATTAACAGCCTCGATGATGTCGTGGAAGCTGGAAATTTCTAAGCTTCGTTCTCTGGATTTTTCTTGAATGGACGGGAGATACCGGTCTTCGGTCCGGCAGCTGAGAGGTTGCCTGATGCGTCTTGAAAAACACGCCTTTTTGTGAGGGCAAAATGACAGAAAACTCGTGACATCCCGTTCAGCCGCATCAAATGAGGTAGAAGAACTATCAAAGATCACAGGCTCAGTTCCTGACATGAATGGAGGCTTCATCATGAACATCTCCGATCTCTCTCAGAAAGAATTTAAAGAACTGGTTAATAGCATGGTAGATGACCGGTTGTGTGAACTGCTGGGCGACCCCGATCTTGGCCTGGCTCTGGATGACAAGGTGCGCGCGCAATTAAAACAAGTCTTGAATTCCCCGGAGCGCGTGACGGGAGAAACCGTCGCTGAACGACTGGGTCTCAAATGGTGAGATGACATGCCCTGGTATCGTGTCACCTATCAACTTTCAATCCTGGACGACCTTCAAACAACCGACCAGGGTATGGCCCAGCGTCTGTTGGACAAGACCAAGTGGTTAGCCTCGAATGTCGCCAATCTTCGGCATGAACCCCTGGACGACGATCTACCCGGTCTCGTCCAATACGCCGTGGGAGACTGGCGCATTCTCTACTCCATCGACCAGGACGAGCATGTCGTCCACATCCATCGAATTGCGACCAGGCGGGAACTGTACGCCAATCGCACCGCACATCAGGATTCATGAACCGGTCTGAACAGATCGAACAGGAACTCATCAACGCCGCCAACGGACTCCGGACTGGGAACGATGGGTTAGCCAGAGTCTGCGCACGGCGAGCCGTGGCACTGGCCTCCCAACAATGGGCTGCGCAACAGAAACTGGCAAACTGGAGAGGAGATTCCATGCATCACCTTCAGCAGATCCAAGCAGAACCCACGTTTCCATTACCGGTAAGAGCGGCCGCGCAACGACTTCTGACCAAAGTGACTGAACAGACACAGTTGCCCATGACCACGGATCCCATCACCGACGCCCGCCTCATCCTTGACCACCTGAATGCAAAAATTTGAAGGCAGACATTCGGATCCATCCCGGTCTTCCAGCTTTCCTCAGAGAACTTTCACTCCCGGGCTAGCCAATGCGTATGGGCAGAATTGAACAACGCTTTCGCAAGTCCAAGTGTCATTTTGCAAAGCACGCAAAGATTGGACTCCATCTTTTGTTTCTGACGATCATGGTGATAATGGCTCACCCCGGACTCGTGATGGGTGCCGCCTCTCCCCAATTCACCATTGAAGCCCCGGAATCCTTGGAACCGTTAGCTGCCCACTTGAAGGACAGCAACCCACAAGCGCTTCAGCGTATGATGGACTTTATGGGACTTGAACATCCCGGACTTCCCATTCGAGTCATCCTGGCGCCAAAGGAATCGCCCCTTGCACAGGAATCACCGGAATGGATATCTGGTTACGCCGTCGGTCAGACTTCCACAATTGTGCTCCTCACTGACCGGAGTTTGACCTATCCGAATGATTCACTCAACGAAGTCTTCCTGCATGAAATCAGCCATATCCTGGCCCATCGGGCGGCAGGAGAACAGCCTTTGCCTCGATGGTTTGATGAGGGATTAGCGATGATGACCGCCCGAAGGTGGGATTTGGAAGACCGAGCCCGATTAGTCTGGGCAATGGTCTCAGACACGCAGGTCTCTCTGAATGAACTCAATACTCTCTTCAACAAAGACGAGACCTCTGTCCGACGGGCCTATGTGCTGGCTTACGCCTTTACGCGAGACCTCCTGGAACAGACAGGACAGGATACCCCCAAACGTATTCTGGCAAAAATCCAACAAGGCGTGTCTTTTCCTGAAGCCTTTGCACAAACCACCTCCATGACACTCACTCAAGCAGAAGAGCAGTTCTGGAGTCGGCAGACACTCTGGAATCGCTGGATCCCTGTGGCCACCAGCTCCGGAATGGTCTGGCTCGCGATCACACTCCTCGCCTTTTGGGCGTTTACCAGACAGCGGAAGCGCGCTGCAGCCATTAAGAGAGCATGGGAAGAAGATGACGATGATCTCTGATGGGTTGTCTCACGACCAACAACTCAGAACCATTCACTAATGCGTTGTTGGAAGAGAGATGAAAATTTCATTCTAAAATGTTTTACTAGAGTGACACGCGAATACAATGCTCTCTATCCACCTTGAAAGGAAATTCCTATGCCTCAAAGACTCAAAGACAAAGTGGCCGTCATTACGGGTGGCAATAGCGGGATTGGTTTGGCCACAGCCAAATTATTTCAGGCTGAAGGGGCCAGGGTGATTATCACGGGAAGAAGAAAAGAGGCCGTGGAAACGGCAGTGAAAGAAATTGGAGGAGCGAGTGCCGGTTTCGTATCGGATACCGGGAATCTCAATGACATCGCGGATTTGTATCAACAGATTCACAAGACGGCGGGAAGGATCGATGTTCTCTTCCTCAATGCCGGCATTGCGATTTTTGGCCCATTTGACACCGTCGACGAAGCCACATTCGATAGGATGGTCAATGTCAATTTCAAAGGCCTGTTCTTCAATATTCAAAAAGCCTCTCCGCTTCTAAATGAAGGAGCATCGATCATTATCAATTCGTCCATCGCGGACCAGAAAGGATTTCCCAATTCCAGTGTCTATGGCGCAACCAAAGCGGCCGTTCGGAATCTGGCCAGAACCTTGTCGAGTGAATTTCTCGAAAGAAAAATCCGGGTAAACGCTCTAGCCCCTGGGCCAATTGATACCCCTATTTTTGAGAAAGTGGGCGTTCCTGCAGAAGAAGTTCCAGGCATGAAAGCCAGCTTTGGTGACCAAAACCCCATGAAACGAATGGGCAGCTCACATGAAGTTGCCACAGCCGCGCTATTTCTCGCATCAGATGATTCATCTTACATTACAGGGATTGACCTCACCGTCGATGGTGGCGCCACACAACTCTAATTATTCACAGATGATGGCGACCAAACAGAGGGGCGATCAGTTTCTTTGGCCTGAAAGGAAGCCTCTCTTTCCGGGAAGGATGGAAAAGTATTTTTCAGGCAGAAAGATAGAGACTGCCATGGCTCAGCAAATCGAGAAGTAGGGAATCATGCCCTTCCGACGGGACGAAGTGCTCCGAACCGATTTGGCGTTCGGCGCACAAGGTTTTCACCAGATCCGTCATGAGCGCAGTGCAGGTGTACTGACGCCCATCAACAAATAACCAGATATTCTGTCCGTGTTCATGAAACGCAAAACGTGACCCTTCATTTCTGACAAGTTTTCCTCCCTCCGAAAGATGGGTACGTACATCTTCGAGACGGTGTCCCTCCGGCGTCGTCTCCTCATCCTGGTATTTCGGAGAGGTCATGTAACAACCAAACCATTGAGCCAGCTTGCTCTCATCTTCGACATACCGGGTAAGGATCTGCTGAACTTTTCTAACTGCCTCGGATGTAATCTGGCCGGGATTGGCTTGAGGAACCAGATCCGGATCCGCATAGCGGACTTCTTCGCTCAGCGCTTCTCCCACCGATTCGGAATAGTCGAGCAAGATATCCCGATGAGACGGCGCACGAAACCCCACCGAACAGGTCATGCAATCCTCACCCACGGCTATCCCGTTATGTCCGACACGCGGGGGTACATACAGCAGATCGCCCGGCTCCAATATCCAGCGTTGTTCCGGATTCCATTCGGACAGGATCTTGACCGGAACATCCGAACGGCGAGGAGATGTTTCATCATAGATCCCCCCGACTTCCCATTGGCGGCAGCCACTGACCTGCACCAGAAACACATCATAGTTATCATAATGGGGCCCGACCCCCCCCTTGTCGCCGGAATAGCTGATCATCAAATCATCAACCCGCCAACTGGGGATAAAATAAAATTGCGCAAGAAACTCAGCGGCGGCCGGCACCCAATGATCCACAGCCTGGACCAACAAGGTCCAATGCGCGCCTGGCAGAGCGGAAAATGTCACATCAGTAAACGGACCATGAGAAAGTTCCCATTGGTCGCTTACGGGATTTTGAATGATCAGCCTCGATTCGACCTCTTCTTCGCAAGCGAGACCAGCCAATTCATCAGCCGCAATCGGCGGATTGATCCCGGGCAGGGCCTGCCGAATCAACAACGGCTTCTTCTGCCAATATTCACCTAAAAATGTTTCAAGTGAAAGATCGCCCAGAGGGAGAGTTTTCATACTGTCGTATCCTTCACCATATCAACGTGAGGGATCCCATCTTCGAGATAGCCATCGGACACTTGGATAAACCCATATTGCGCATAGAATCGGTGTAGGTGACTTTGTGCCGACATTTTAATAGGCACCTCAGGCCAACGATGGGATATCTCCTGCAAGGCTGTCTGTAACAATTGGTGCCCAATCCCCTGCTGACGAAAATCTGCCTTCACCACAAACCGCCCCAGATTCACCTCAGCGTGACAGAGTCCAGGTGGAAGAATCCGCGCATAGGCAATCAATTCCCCACCTTCACTGCGTCCAGAAATGTGCCTGGTTTCCGGATGCCGGTCATACTCATCCAATTCCCGATAGGCACAGTGTTGCTCCACCACAAACACCTCCACGCGCAGCTTCAGGAGGTCATATAACTGATCCGATTCCAATTCTTGAAAAGTCTTAATGTTCCACTGAATATCGTTCATGAACCTCAAAATCTCATGGTACAACAGATATTTTACCGACCGGGAACAAATCCTTTACCACTTTGCAATATGCTCCCTATACATTGAATAAAGACAATTTTACTTAGGGAGGCAACAATGATTGACAAGTTCCTCATCTCAGTAATTCATTTTTTATTATGCTCACGGATTTTTAAATTTTTCATGCCTAACATTCACGCCATTTTAATCCAATTAGTCTTTGCCAATAGTTATCCTTATCCACCACCACATTCTATCAGGGCAAATTCCATTCAAAATAATATTGGTTCATTCCGGCTAAAGAACCCTTTTCTCTCATACTCCCCAACCCGAGATTAAACTTAAAAAACTATATGAATGTGGAAGCACAATCGATTCAAGAGTGTGCGATTTCTACATTCGCCCTATCCTGTCAGATGTGGATGAAAAGGCCATCATGGAGATTGGGGTCAAACCGGATGCTTTTAGGGGCGGGCACAACGTGATCCGCATCTGCCACAACCAACTGTTCCTCACCCCTTGTCGGATATAACCAGAAGGCAACTCCAATTAAATATCATGCGTGATAATCGTTAATTGTTCCGTTTGAGCTTGGGCAATGAGCATACGATCTCCACATGGTGACGGGGTAGGTTTCCTGCAACATGGCCATGCCGGATTGAGTTTGGAAGGTGTTGAAAACTATTAGACTCTAGGACTTCTTCCAGTTCATCAGGGACCTTGAGCTTTCCCGGTTCCGGATTAATGGAAATTTCCCATGCGTTGACGGCACTCACAAATATCCCATTTTCTCCATTCTTGACCGCCACAGCAGCTTTGGAAGTGAGTGATTTATGATCACTCAGCCACCAGAGCAAGACATGGGTATCTAATAAGAATTTCACCCAGCCTTGCCCCTGAAAATCCGAGAGAGATTTTCGGGAAGTTCATCAAAATCCTTGGAGATTTTGACTTTGCCCTTCCAGGACCCTGGTTTTCTCGACTGTTGTTTAACTTGATAGGGAATGAGCTTAGCCATTGGTCTTCCAGCTCGAGCAATAACCACTTCTTCCCCAGATGCCGCTAAATCGAGCAGTTGCGAAAGGTGAGTCTTGGCTTCATAGACATTTACCGTTTTCATGAGATTCCTCCACGCCTTGGTCTAGCCTGACCAACTCATCCATTGGCCGACTTTCCCCAACCTGAGAGCTATTTTTCTTTAGTCGTGCAGCATGTGGATGAAGAGACCGTCACGGAGTTTGGGTTCAAACCATGTGCTTTTGGGAGGCATGACGCGATCCGCATCGGCCACCGCCATCAATTCCTCAACGGTGGTCGGATACAACCAGAAGGCGACAGCCCAGTCCCCACTGTCCACTAACGCTGCAAGTTGTTGGGTTCCGCGAATACCCCCCACAAAATCTATGCGTGGATCTGACCGTTGGTCTTTTATGCCTAACAACGGATCTAACACCCGCTCTGTCAATTCTGAAACGGCTAGCGCACGCACCGGGTCCTGCTGACTGTTCAATGACGGATCCTCTTTGGGTTTCGCGCGATGCCATTGCCCTTCCAGGTACATATCGAAACCGGCGGCAGGTGGTTGGCCTGGTTGCGTGGTCACCTGCAATTCAAAGTGTGGAGATAATTTTTCGAGCAATGCTTGGGGGGTGAACCCATTCAAATCCCGAACAACCCGATTGTAGGGAAGGATTTGTAGTTGGTCATGTGGAAAGATGACTGCCAGAAAGCCTTCTTCATGCTTTCCAGCAGACAGTGCGCCTGCCTGACCACGGGACGCACGAACCCGACTTGCCGCAGCCGATCGATGATGCCCATCGGCGATATATAAGGCCGGGAGATCTTGAAAGTTCTTTATGACTTCTTGAATGGCGGATGGATCCCGCACGCTCCAGACGGTGTGTTCGATCTTATCATGGGCGACAAAATGTACATCCGGCTTCGTACCCGTCACCTCTTTTAACCACTGATCAATTTTGGCCGTCTGGCGAAAAAAGAGCAAAACCGGCCCCGATTGCGATGCATGGGTTTCGATAATCCGCACCCGGTCAGCTTCCTTGACCGGCCTTGTATATTCATGTTTTTTAATGATGCCCTGGTCGTATTCGTCGACGGATGCCAGTGCTACGATGCCGGTCTGCTCATGCTGACCCCACTTTTGTCGGTAGACACCGAAGAGTGGTTGTGGCTCTTGGGCCAAGACTCCGTCCTTGATGAGCTTCCGGAGATTATCGGCCCCTCGTTGATAGACCTCAGCGGAATAGGGGTCGACTCCATCACCAAGCTCAAGTTCGGCCCGACCAATGCGAAGGAAGCAATAGGGATTTCCATCCGCTAACTCACGCGCCTCTTGCAAGGAGACCACATCATAGGGAGGGGCCGCCACTTGACTGGCAAATTCAGATTTGGGTCTCACAGCTCGGAAGGGCGCAATTGTCGCCATACGGTCATTCTCCTTGTTAAATGGATCTTCAACACTTTTGACATACACCACCGCGTAGGTATGCAAAGCGGAACCTCGCCTTCAATCTGCCCCAAGGGTAAACGATAGCATGATGAACGAGCAACGGGTTATGCACATTGGCAGGAGAGATATGGATGACCAGAGGCAACAGCCGAATAGGAACTATTGGCCGATATACCATCCAATACCCGAGCGTTCCAGGTAACTCGCCAGAAAAAAGAATGAATGGGTATAGAGGAGACCGCCGACTGCCACCAGTAGCAATCCACTCAGGACGGAGAGCGCCTTCATAAAAGTTCGGATCCCCCGAATGCGGGTTAATAATCGATCGAGCCATACAGACGTGGCAAGCAGTGGAAGCCCCAGCCCAATTGAATAGAACACGAGGAGGGCCAATCCATCAACAGCGGTATCGGTGTTGCCGGCAGATAAGAAGATAGACGCGAGTATCGGACCCACACAGGGAGTCCAACCTATGGCAAAGGTGGCCCCGATGAGAAAGGAGCCCAGATAGCCTAACGGATGGCTCCGAACATGGAGCCACCATTCTTGGGACAGAAAACCGAAGTTGAACAGCCCCAATACATACAGACCAAACAGGATCATCAGCCCTCCTCCGATCTTTCGCAGATGGTCCTGATAATTGATCAGCCATTGGCCAAACCAATCGGCCGAAAGGCCAATCGCGATGAAGACGACGGAAAACCCTCCGATGAACAGCAAGGAATTCAAAATAATTGTTTTGCGAATCCGGTCCCGTCCCGAGTTATCCCGGAATTGGTCAATGGACAGTCCCGTGATATAGGAGACGTAGGACGGCACCAGAGGAAGCCCGCAAGGGGAAACGACTGACAAGAGGCCGGCTCCAAACGCCGCCGACAAGGTCACCTGAGAAATATGTGCGCCGGACTCCACCATGAGTGTCCTATCCCTGGGGGATCGATTCGTCCCGGTTGAATATTTATGGGTGCAAACTCTTGAGGAATTTCTGATACTGAGGATTCTGGTTGATCCCTGCACCACGGTGGGCAAGGATCATTTCCCCATGGGCATCCATCACTACGAATGTCGGGGTGACATTGACACCGAAAGCCTGCGCCACCGCATTATCCCGATCATAGGCGGTGGGAAAGATAAAGGTGTTAGGGTTGCCTGTGACATATTCCTCCACATGGGCCAGACTGTCCGAGAAGGCCACAGTCAACACCTGGAGTTGGTCAGGTTTGTGTTCCTGATAAAATTTCGCGAGAATCGGCAATTCCATTTGGCAATACCGGCACCATGGCGCCCAAAAGACGAGAAGCGTCGGCCGCCCCTGTAATGAATTTTTGCTGTACGTATGGCCGTCAAATGCCCGAAGCTGAAATTCCGGGGCCGGGACGGAAACCGCTGGGACCGGCAAGACTCCAAAAACCAGACTCAGGCCGACCATCATGAACCCGGCAAGGACCCTTCTGATTGCCGAGAACCATCGTCCCCGGTGGAAGCCTGCGAGGCTTCCACCGGATACGGCTCTTTTGGAGCTCGTCGATATATACAACTTATTTCGCATATTGGCTCCTTATGGTTTGATATACACATAGCCGGCGCGTTGAAGGTCGGCAATTCGTTTCACGGCAACCGGATGCTCAGTGGGTGTGAAACCGGCCAGCAATTTTTCTAGCGGTGTCCCATAGAGTTTCATCGAGACCTGACACATTTCGGCCTTGATCCCTTTATCAATCACCGCCTTCAATTTATCTTTCAACTCCTGATCGACCGTATCGCTTTCAAACAACTTCAGGGCCGGCCCATGCACGACTAGAACCAGGTCGATCTTGTCAGGCCCGCCTTCTGCCTCAATGTGCTTATTGATCAATGCTAAGGCATACTTGGCCAGAGCCGGATCGTTACTATCCAAGTGATACAACACTTTCACATTGTCCTGGCCCGGGGTCTTATCTGCCAGAACCAAACCGGGACTCAAAATAAGTCCGTACACACCAGCAAACACCAGCGCCGAGAGCATCAGGAATGGCTTAGAAATGAAATTCAGCATGACGGCCTCCTTGGATTGAACAGTGGATGAAAACCAGGCTCCGGGTTGGAGTCTTCATCGTCTGAGGCTATTGTGTATCAAATTTAGAGCGGAACGGTAGGTGCGAACATCCGGAGTCGGGCGACTATTCTTCCCGTATGCGAATAGGGGTAAATGCCCCTAATGGCTGTATTGAAAAAGGCCGCCAGCGGCGTTCTCGCCGCCTGGCCGTGCTCACGTACTCCTCCGTACGCTCCGCCCGTTCAATCGGCTGCGGCCTTGCTGGACGAGCCTTTTTGAACACTCCCTCATTTTTTCCGGTGAAAGTTTCAGGAACTCTTATGCTAAGGAAAAGGCAATACAATTGAAATATTTAACATTCGCTATGGGGAAAATCGGCGGACGAACTCCGCCGCAGCTTGAGAACGGCGGGTCACTTGTAATTTCTGGAAAATATTTTCGAGATAATGGCCAACGGTTTTATCGCTCAGGTCGAGTGCAACGGCAATTTCCTTATTGGTTTGACCTTCGGCCACCAGTGTCAACACCTTCAATTCCTGTGGCGCTAAGGATTCTTTCCTGCCATCGGCGGAAGAGATGGAGAGATGCTGCATTTTGGTGAGGACGCGTTGTGTGATCGCAGGATCGAGAATAGACTGACCGGCAGCCACCGTTTTGACCGCACGGACTAATTCCTCCCCGCTGATTTCTTTCAGCAGAAAGCCTTTGGCTCCTGCCATGATGGTCGCCATGACCGCCTCGTCGTCGGCAAATGACGTCAAAAACAACACCCGGATTTCGGGAGATGTATTCCGAATCTCACGGCAGGCCTCAACTCCGCTCCCGTCCGGAAGGCGGACATCCATGAGCACTACATCGGGCTGAAGACGGTCGGCTTCGGACACCGCCGCGGCCCTGGTCCCCGCTTCACCCACGACCTGCATGTTCGCGGTTTCGGTAAAAAGCGTTTTCAGGCCCAAGCGAAGCACCTCGTGATCATCGACCAGTAAGAGACGGATAGGGGTTGTGTTACGCCTGGGCATGGCTCCCTTTCTTGGCAATCTCAAAAAGAATTCGAGTCCCACGGTGAGGCTTCGACCATACCTGAAAATGCGCACCCAACCGCTTCGCGCGTGCGGCCATATTTGTCAATCCGTGAACTCCCTCATGGGTATCTTCAAGATCAAAGCCCAGACCATCATCCATCACTTCCAAACACACCGTCCCTTCACGCACTTGAAGGGATACCGTACCTGACGTAGCGCGTGAATGTCGCACACTGTTGCTGATGGATTCTTTCACCACATACAACAGATGAGTGGCTTCCTCCGGCGTGAGCAGATCAGCGGCCTCCTGTTCGATCTGCAAGTGAAAGGGCAGGTTCTGCGATTTTTCCACGGTCTGCACAAGGGTGCGCATCTCTTCGACCCATTGCCGTCCATTCATGCATTCCGGTTCAAGACCGCTGATATGCCTGCGCAGGTCTTGAATCACGAATGTGAGTTCCATCAAGACATCGCTGATGCCGGCGAGGGCTTCTTGAGGATTCTGGGGAATGAGCCGCTGGCATCGCTCTAAATTCAGCTTTAAGGCAAAGGTCGATTGAATGACACCGTCATGAAGATCCTGGGCCATCCGCTCCCGGGCTTCCAAGACTGTCCGAAGCTGTTGTTCACTCTGCCGACTGGCTTGTTCAGCCTGTCGGGTTTGGATCAATGATGACCGCAACTCCGAGACGGCAGCCAAATACCCTCGCCCGACATACCCCAGAACGAAGAAATAGGCCACCAACCGGAGCAAATGCCAGAACCACCATCGACTGCCCCAGATCACGGAATAGGTAAACATCAATTCCGCAAATCCGAACATGAAAGCCAATGAGGCAAACAGGACATCTTCCGATCGACCCGAGGTACGATAATCCAAAAAGAAGCGAAGCGATCCGGCAAAAAACAGCATGCTCGCAAAACTTTTGGGGGCAACCGCAGTTGGCGTGAATACCCCTTCACGAACCATCACCGGTACATCTTGCGGAAATCCAATCGTCCATAAGCCAAGGGCAAGGGCTCCACCGGTCATTACCCACGGCATCCATTTCATCGTTGTAGGATGTTTTCCCGTTGCCGAGAGCCACATCAGCCCGAACCCCAAGCCTCCCAACAAGCTGGCAAGGCTCCGCAATAGCACGAATCCATTCCCTGGTACCGATACCGCGTGAACGATTTCAAGGATACCCATCCCGAGAAACCCACCGGCGAGGGGAAGGAATTTCTGCCTGGTAGGGTCAGCGGTTCTTTGAAGTAGCACTATTCCCATGGAAATGGCGGCCAAGCCACCGACAGTTTCCAATGTGGAATGGAGGGGCTCATGGGCCCAACGCCATCCCGGCAACACCTCCGGAAGGACGACGCCCATCATCAACGCGGCCATACCGCATCCACCAATGACCAGATAAATCGAGTATGGCTTCATATGTCCGGTTTCCGCATGTATCTTCCCAGCCACCATGAAGCTTTGTCTAGCCGAGATGGCGCAGGACAATCATGGTCTGTTCAATGAACGGTCACAGGCATGACACGCGTCCCCACATCTCAAATGTGAAGATTGAGCATCGATGTGTGGTAGTGGAATTTTACGATCCTGATGCGTTGGACAGGTCCAAGACGCGTGTCTATTCCAGAAAATAACAGCGCCTGGGGTAAAACATGCCGTTCCCGCCGAATTTCTTGTGCTCCCGGTGGGCCCAGTGAAGTCTAATCATGATGTGAGGGGTAAGGCGTGGTCATTACGCAGAACGACACTCCGACGTTCACCTTGCGTGTTCACCTTCCCTTTACAATCCCCATTTTTTTGATGCGGGCAACCAACGTCGTGGGTTTAATACCAAGTCGTTCGGCCGCGCCGCCTTTTCCATAAATTCTCCATTCCGCCTGTTCAAGGGCCGCCAAGGTATTTTCCCGTTCTCGAAAACGAATTTCTCGTTCCGTCATCACACTCCGTGCCATGAGGGAAGCATGGGACTCCTGAGCCTGCGAAGAAGCTCGTCCTCCTCCCGGCTGAGGGATATCGAATGCCAATCCCTGGCGTTCGGAAAGAATCAGACCCCGCTCGATAACGTTTTGCAACTCCCGAACATTTCCCGGCCAGTTATAACGTTGCAATTGCCCCAGGAGAGCTTTCGTCAGCTTCGGTTGCGCACAGTGGAGCTTCTTTGATGTGACCCCGAGAAGATACTCGGCTAAGAGGGGAATATCTTCCTTCCGTTCGCGAAGCGGGGACATTTCAAGCGGGAAAACATTGAGGCGATAATACAGATCCTGCCGGAAGCGACCGTTTTCCACTTCCTGTTTTAAGTCCTTGTTGGTCGCAGCGATCACTCTGACGTCCACATGACGAGTGCGTTCCTCGCCCACGCGTTCAAATTGCTGCTCCTGCAAGACCCGCAAAAATTTGCTTTGGAGGTCCAGGGGAATTTCGCCGACCTCATCCAGAAACAAAGTTCCCCCATCCGCCGCGCCAAATCGCCCCGCCCGATCTTTGACCGCACCGGTAAAGGCCCCCTTCACGTGGCCGAAAAACTCACTTTCAAACAGGTCCCGCGGTATGGAGGCACAATTCACGCGGATTAACGGCCGGTCTTTCCGTTGACTGCGTTTATGAATTTCCCTGGCAACTAATTCTTTCCCCGTTCCGGATTCACCGAGAATCAGCACGGTAGCCTCCGTGGGTGCCACGAGAGCGATTTGACGGATCACGTTGTGCAGGGCCGGGCTTTGCCCCACGAGATCCCCGAAGGCCCCGGCTTCGAGGACTTCTTCCTGTAAGTACCGGTTTTCCGCTTGCAAGCGGTTTTGCCGTTCCAGGAGGGCTTCTGTCTGTTTTCGTCCGCTAATATCAACCAGAAATCCTTGATACCACTGCACGGCTCCTTCCGCGTTGCGGATTACCCGCGCATTTTCTGAAATCCATATTGGTGTGCCGTCCGCCCGATAAACCTGCGATTCAAAATCCGTGATGACATCCTGGTGCTCCAGCAACCGGCAAAACTCCTCCCGCTTCGTTGGCTCGACATAGAGTTGAGAACCGATATCTTTGACGGTTTCCATCAGGGCTTGGGGGGAGTCGTATCCCAGCAAATGACTCAGGGCCGCATTGGCATTGAGGAAGGCTCCGGCAGGTGTCGCCTGATAGATCCCCTCCACCGCTTGATTAAAAATGGCCCGATATTTTTCTTCCGATCGCTGAAGGGCTTCTTCGGCTTCTTTTCGCTGAGAAATATCTCGAATGATTCCGCTGAAAAAGAGCCGCTCTTCTTCTTTCCAGGCCGAAAGCGTGAGTTCGAGGGGGAATTCTTCTCCGGTTCTTCGCAAACCACTCAGTTCAACGGTCTCTCCCAGAATTCGCGTTTCTCCCCTGGTGCTGTATCGCTCAAGCCCGGCTTGATGCGCCTGTCGGTAGCGATCCGGCATCAGCATGGTGAGGGGCCGACCGACGGTCTCCTCGCTATCATAACCAAAGATGTCTTTGGCCCCCTTATTCCAAAACAGGATGGTCCCTGATTGATCCGCGATAATGATGGCATCGTGCGACGACTGGGCTACAGCCCGAAACCGCATCTCTGCCAGATAACTGTCCTTAGTATTGCTCATCGGCTCGATTATCCCTATGGGGGTGTTGAAAAATTGAAAAACATACAGAATTTTGCGCTCCTCTCACATTAAACAATATTTTGTTGCAATACAGCAAAATATTATTGAAAAACAAAATATTGCTGAAAGCATCTTGAACTAAATTCAATTAGTTATATAAAAATCAATAACTTATACATTGATTATATTTGGCACACTATCTGCTAATAAGGTTGAGCAGGATATGTTGCATCTGTCGGCAAACATAGCCAGGCATCACTCGCATTAATCACATTTATGTTCGTTGGAAAGGATGGAAGAATGAAGAATCGACAATCAGGCCGGATAGGGTTGGGAATTGCGCTGATGGCCATGACCGGAAGTCTTCTCACATTTGCCTCACAAGTCGAGGCTAAAAAGGTGAAGGTGGAACTCACCGCCGTGGAAACGGAAGTCGTCATTGACGGTAAAGGCACCACTTATAAAGCATGGACCTTTAACGGACAGATTCCGGGTCCCGTCGTTCGCGTGACCGAGGGTGACCAGGTGCATTTCATCCTCAAAAACCATGAGAGCAATGGTCGCCCACATTCCATGGACTTCCATGCCGCGGAAACGGATTTCCTCGCCAATTACCGTGACGTGAACCCTGGGGAGTCTTTGGAATACGTCTGGGAAGCGAAACGGCCAGGCGTCTTTGCCTACCACTGCGGCGCGTTTCCCATGATTCAACATATTGCCCGCGGCATGTTCGGGGCCGTGATTGTGGACCCCAAGGATCCCCTGACAATGCCCAAGGCCGACAGGGAATATGTGCTGGTACAATCGGAATTATTCACCTCAGATCCGGACGACGTCTCAGCGATGATGGCAGGGAAAAACGATCATGTGGTGTTTAACGGCGGAATATTTAAATATGACCCTGTTCATGCTTCAAAGGGCGGAGAGTTCCTCACGGCCAAACCAGGGGATCGGGTACGGTTTTATTTTGTCAACATCGGGCCAAATAATTTCTCCTCCCTCCATCCGATTGCCGAAATTTGGGACGAGGTCTGGCCAAGTGGCAATCCCGCCAACCGTTTGCAGGGCATACAAACACAGGTCGTCGGTGTGGCAGATGGTGCCATTCTGGATGTCGTGGTGGAACAAAAAGGCGTCTATCCGATCGTGACCCACTCACTGAAAGATGCCCTCACGGGAGCCATTGCTCTTCTTGAAGTGAGCGATGAAGCCAAGAAGCTTTCTCTGATGCCCTCGGTAGGCCCCAAAGCCATCGATACAGCCAGCAAATAGTCAAGGAGAGCATAACCTCAAATCTCTACTACGACCTCATGCTCCTCTCTTCGTGGGAGGCAGATTCGTCGCCTCCCACGAAGAACCGGGTTCGACCCCACCCCCATTCGCGCTCGTTGAAATTTTCTGACAAAATGGCCGTGGCCTTTATGGTAGCCCTTGAGAACGCTAGTACTCGCCTTTTGGCTCTAGACCAGGACAAGAGAGCACTTGTTACCCTTCTCAGTTCTCCATCATCTCCAGCCTGGTATCAAACTCATGACCGCATTGGATACATCGGATACAATCAGATTCCACCAACGGTTCGTCATCTCGGATCCCCATTCCCCCACAATCAGGGCATCTGGCTAAATGGACTTTTTGATCATGGACGGTTTCGAATTGCGTTCCATGGAGGCAAAACACCGGTTGTCCATCAAGAGCCCATGGCTTTCCGGCCTTGTCAACGACGGGCAGGACTACATAATGCTGTGCCGCATAGGCCTCCTGCTCGGCTCGTGTCGGGAGACCGTCCTGAACCAGCTTTCCGGTTTTGACTTCGTAAAGTGCACCTTCTTTCGGAATGACTTTTGTGGGTCCCATCTTCACCTCCTTTACGTGTGATCATGCCGTTTGGAAATCAGGTTGCCTTTCGTGACGACAACTCGTGTTGTGGTCGTACAGTGCACAGCAAAGTCCTCATTGACAGACCATCAGGCTCATCCCAAATGCCCCTTTCAATTTTTTCCTGAATAAGGCCGATACCATTCACAAGGAATCATAAAAAATTTCGCCAGTCATGACTCATCCCCATTGGGGTTCATAAGCATGTCAGCCTTTCCCGTGCGATTTATTATGCTGCTCATAGGGTGGGTCAGCCTTGCTCTCGGGATTTTGGGGATATTTTTTCCACTCCTGCCCACCATGCCATTTGTCCTGCTTGCCGCCTCATGCTTCTCCAAAAGTTCTCCGCGCCTTCATTCATGGCTGCTCCATCAACCCCTGTTGGGCCCGATGATACAGAATTGGCAGCATGAAGGCAGTATTAATCAGAACACGAAAGTCACGGCAACGGCCTTCATGATTGGACTTTTCGGGTGCTCCTTCCTGTTTTTTCCTTTTTCGGCTCTCCGCACAATTTTTCTTGTCTGCATCAGCACCGGATTTTTACTCTTTATCTGGACTCGTCCCCTGCCGTCAGGCCATCTTAATCAATTCGGCAATCGCCCCACTGACACCGGCAAAAATCTGGTGGGGCCTGGCTGATCCATACATATAGGCGGGCGTGGTGATGACTTTATTGCTGTGATCCACGACATATCGTTCCACCGCGCAATTCTGATGTTTGGCGCCGGTTTTTTCTAATTCAGATGCGGTTCCGGCGTCTTCTCCAATGGTCACATTGACGCCTTTTTTTCCCAAAGCCAAGGCCATGATAGCCGGAGCAATACAAATCGCGGCAATGGGCTTTTGACTGTCAGCAAATTCCTTCACGACCCTGGCCACTTGCGGATCAATTTGGCCACCACTCCCCTTTTCTGCAAAGTTACAAAGGTGCAACGCGGCTCCAAAACCTCCAGGAAAGGCCAGGGCATCGAAATCCTTGGCCTTGAGTTGTTCTAATGGCTGAATCTCACCACGAGCTATCCGGGCCGCCTCCTGTAAGACATTTCGTTTCTGTCCGGTGGGCTTTTGAGTGAGGTGATTGGTTTCCTCAACATCTTTATTCGGGGCAAACACCTCATAGGCAGCTCCGTTTTGGCCAATAGCAATGAGCGTGCTAATGGCTTCGGTAATTTCAGCACCATCTAAAAATCCACAACCTGAAAGAATCACGGCTACTTTTTTCATAATGTCCTCCTTTTTCCTGAAGACCGAAGAAAGGACAGCCGTTCCAACCCGGACTGTCCCGGTATTTCGTCATAAGTGGTACGCTAGTATGACTCCGGGAAGAAGGTCAATCTCTAGATATCCTGAAATTCTCTTCGGATTCCGCTCGCTCCACTTCTTGGGATGCTCTCACAGAGCACATAACGCTTCCCCTCAGCTCTCAACCCACCGGCAGAAAAATCTTATGTGGGAGTGTTGAAAAATGCCGCCACCGGCGTTCTCGCCCCTTGGCCGTGCTCACGTACTCCTTCGTACGCTCCGCTCGCCCAAGCGGCTGCGGCCTTGCTGGACGAGCCTTTTTGAACACTCCACTATTTTTCTCTGGTGAGCCTCGTTGCCTCCTAAGCTGATGAAGCGGCGAAATTTTTACAATATTCAGCAGTCCCTATGTATTTATTTATTCACCAACAAGTCTTCCCATGGTAGGCTGTGGAGAATTCTCCACATTTTTCGTATGAGGGAACTCATGAATCATCAGCGTTTTGATTTTCGCGGAACAGGGTTCAGTTGTTTATGGTTATTTATCTGGACGTGGGTGTTGACCGTGATCACCTTTGGCCTATTTTTTCCGTGGGCCTATTCCGCTCAACAGCGGTGGATTTCAGAACACACCTTCATCGGGAATCGCCAACTCGTCTTTCACGGAACGGGATTAGGATTTTTTGGGACCTGGCTCCTGATCATGGTGCTCACGATCATCACCTTCGGACTCTATATGCCATGGGGCTTTTGCCGGTTGAAACGATGGCAGACAAACAATCTCGCCTTCGCAGACGAGGAATTCCAAGGGTAACTCAGGTCAACTTCAATGACGATTCTTATCCTGGCCGTGGGGAGTTACGGGGATGTCCTGCCCCTGGTGGGAATGGCCAGAGAACTCCAGCAACGCGGGCATAGGGTCACAATCTTCACCAGTGCCCATTTCCAAGAACTGGTTCAGAAAGCGGGAGTCGGGTTTACGCCGTTGGGAACGGCCGATGACTATGACGCGATAGCCAACAACCCTGCTTTGTGGCATCCCCACAAAGGCTGGCGGCTCCTCATGAAACAGATCGTCTCGAGCGCCTTGGGGGAAACCTATACGCTCCTCAAGTCAAAGATCATCCCGGGAAACACCCTGCTGATCAGCTCCACCCTGGGGTTTGCCGCCCGCCTGCTTCAAGAAACCCACCACATTCCTCACGCCACGGTCCATTTTTCCCCAGGTGTCTTCCACTCGGCTCACCAGGCTCCCAAAATTCCCGGCCTGACTCTTCCGGATTGGCTGCCCGTTACAGTCAAGGACGGCATGTGGAAATTTCTGGATCACACCTTTATCGATCCTATCGTGAAACCCCAACTCAATGATTTTCGCCGTCAGCTCGGCCTGCCACCAGTCTCACGGATCTTCCACAACTGGCTGCATTCACCCGATCTGGTTTTGGGTCTGTTTCCTGAGTGGTTTGCCGCTCCCCAACCTGACTGGCCACCGGCAACGCATGTCACCGGCTTTCCCCTCTATGATGAAGCTCCCGACAGTGTGCTTCCCGCAACCGTACAGAATTTTTTGGATGCACACCCCGAACCCCTCATCTATACCCCGGGCTCGGCCAATAAACATGGGCGATCATTTTTCAAGGAGGCAGCCGAAGCCAGCCAGGTACTGGGACGGCCGGCGATTTTTCTGACGCGATACCCGGAACAACTTCCTCCGTTTCTCCCGAAGGGGATCACGCACTTTTCCTATGTGCCCCTCAGCCGGCTCCTTCCGCATGCGGCGGCCCTCATTCACCATGGCGGCATCGGCACCTGTTCCCAGGCCTTTCGAGCAGGCACCCCGCAAGTGATTCAACCCCTGGCGTTTGACCAATTTGATAATGCCGCCCGGGTTGAAAAATTAGGGGTGGGCAGGATCATTCGGAAACGAAGGTTCAAAGCCTCCACCATTGCCACGAGACTCCAGACCCTGCTCCGCTCTTCTGATGTGAACAGGCAGTGCCGGAGCCTCCAGCACGATTTCCTGGGAGAAGATCACCTGAAAAAAAGTTGTCATCTGCTCGAAACGACATTCCGAATGACGTGACGTTTTCACAGCCATACCATGCATGAAGTGCACACATTTTCTCCTGTCAACACATATTTCTGTGTTGCTTCTCCACTCAAATGACCGTGATGCTTGATGAACTTTGCAATCCCTTGGTAAAGTGCCAGAATCGTGACGACACCATCTCCCTTACAATTCAAAAAGAAAAATCCCAAAGCCATTATCTCTACCAAATTCGGGGATATAGAAATCCGATTTTTTACGGACGACGCGCCCCGACATGTGGAAAGCTTTCTCAATCTCGTCAGGCTGAAATTTTATGATGGCACGACATTTCACCGTGTCGTGCCGAAATTTCTGATCCAGGGTGGCGACCCATTGAGCAAACATCCTGACCGGGAACTCCATGGCACCGGGGGACCGGGGTTTAGCCTCCCGACCGAACCGAGTGATCGACCTCACCGTCGCGGGACGGTTGCCATGGCGAAAGTTCCCCGAAATCCGGATGCCACCCGTGATATCTCCGATAGCGGCTCGCAGTTCTATATCATCGTGGAAGACACCAGCAGTCTTGATCGCATGTATACGGTGTTCGGCAGAGTGGTGAAAGGTATGGAAGTGGTGGATCAGATCGCCGCCGTGGCACGCGACAGCCGGGACAATCCGCTGGAACCCGTACCGATGAAGATTAGAGCAGAAGAATAGCCCTTAAGGGGAGTATTGAATAATACTGATCTCCGAGGGCAAAACGTCGCACAGTCATACGGCTTCTTGGAAGATTCGGGTCGGTTCCCAAAAGCATGCACTGAGTCTTCCCGAAGGGTCCGTCCAGTCCTGCCCTGAGTCATGTCGAAGGGAAGGGCACAGCCACTTTTTCGCGTAGAGCGTATGTGTAATGCGTGAGCACGGAAAAATGGGGAGAACGCCGCTGGCGGCTTTTTTTCAACAGACCCGTTAGACAAACACGATACTGGCGTACGTCACCGTTGAATTAAACTGATCGGTAATACCCCGATCATAGCGCAGCACCTGCCCTTTGAAATCCTCCCCATCACGCTTGAGCATCTTCATGAGGGAAAAAATGACCCCAAATCCTAATATGCGCCGCTGGTTCCCCTCTTTTAAGATAAACTCTGCAAACCCTTCCGGGTCCGCTTCTTCCACTTTCTTCAACATTTCCAGATCAATCTGCATACATCGGTGAAATGAAAAATCAGTGGGAGGCGTTTTGTCTCCATAGCGAATCCCGATATGCGCCAAATTGGCGCTGCCAATCACACACACCTGTTGCCCGCTGGCCTGGATCGCACGTTTTGTAATCGTGAGAAATTGATCAATGCGGTGAAAAAGCTGTTGATACTCCCCACCCGTCAATGTCTCAGGAGGAAAATCCACGAGAATCGGTACAATGGAAATCTCCCGCCCTTCACCCAGCGCATGCTTGAGAAACGGCAGTTGCAATTCCAAACTATGTTCTCGAAGATGGGCAATATCTTCCACAAAAAAAGTTTCACCGGTTTCTTTGCGGATTAAGTCGATAATCGCGCGATTGACCGGCACGGTCCCGAACGGCGTTTCAAAATCCTTATCCGTAAAGGCGATGCCTCCTTCGAGACCGGCATGGCACGTGCCGATCAACACCAACACATCCGGGACCTGGCCTTCCCGTAATTCCTGATAGCCCCACGCGTAAATGGGCCCGGCATCTTTTAATTGAAAATTCGGGGCGACAAGACCTTTAATCGTCTGACCGGCACATTCCGCTTTTCCTTTTTCCGGACCCTCTTTGGAGGAATAAAACCCATCAATCTGTGCTCGCAATTTAGCCGGATCGGATTCATATTGCTGTCCGGCGAACGCCATCGGTCTTGAGTCAAGCTTTCGATAGGCCTCACAGGCTTGCGCTTGCACCTGCTTTAATCGATCTCCCTCCAAAAACAATTTCTCATCGAGATCGCTCACCAATTTTGTGAGGCGATCCGGCATCATAAATTCACCATATTTCTTGAGATACTCGGCACCAACCTGTTCCAGGGAATGTTCTCCATCAAAAAACTGAAACAGATAGAAAAAATTCAGCGGCAATACCAGCTTTTCAGAAGACAGACCGGAAGGGTCCCACAACACAATGTATTGCTCCTCCCCCTGCTTCAGGGGGGAATATTGCAAATTCCGGAGAATCGGGTAGTTTTTGGAATTTTTTTCGACGGTCTCGGTACTCATATGGAAGGTCCTATCCTGGCTGAAAAGAAAAGATTGTCTCAAACCTGCATATTATACGGGCGCATGAATCAAGCCCGCAACCAATCAGGACAAGGGTTTTTGATGTGTATCGTGAAAGGGAAAAATGAAAGGGGTTTACAGAGAATTGTGAGATGAGAGCCCCCATGAGCTACGTGCAAAGGTAGCTAAGGGATAACCAGGGATTCCATAGGCTTCATTTGGTGGGAAAATTATAATAGCAAGGCCTAGCACACCCGAGTGGCCCGAAGAAGCTACCATTATGCGATGATCGATAGCTGACAGCAGCCATGTCTCTTGATATCCTTTTTTATATTGTGAGGTATTTACATGAGTAAGGTTGAATCGATTGAACAACAGATAAGGGCTCTCTCGCCCGAGGAACTGGCCAAATTTCGTGCATGGTATGCCTCATTTGATGCCCAGGCCTGGGATGCTCAGTTTACCGCTGATGTCGAGGCGGGAAAACTTGATTCCATCGCTGAACGAAATATTCTCGCCCACAAAGCTGGACAATCGACCAAGTTTTGAATCACTACGCCTCTCCTGAATTTTGTTCTTGCTATCGGTCTCTTCCTTCTCCCATTCAGGTTCTTGCTGATAAGGCCTTTGAGTAGCTAAAGACTAACCCACGTCATCCCTCTCTGCATTTCAAAAAAGTCACTCGTTATTGGTCAGATCGAGTAGGTTTACACTATCGCGCAATTGGCGTTGACGTTTCGGATGGGGTCCTGTGGTTTTGGATCGGAATTCACGCCGACTACGACAAACTCCTTCGTTAGCCCTACAATACTTCAACTTTGAACAAATATATCTCCAATCTCCTCGGAGAGGGCCAGGGTGAGGGAGCATGAACAGTCGAACGTTAAACGACTCGTCAGTGCGTCTTGTAGGGAAACGGTTTGGCGCTCTGATCTTGAGAGGCAGAACATGGCACCCAGCTTGAGTCCCGAAATCAGCTCCGACCACGAACCAAGCCGAATTCTTTTAAAAAATTTTTCTTAGTGCGGCGCTCATAGCAGATCACACCTAAGAATGAATCTCAGATCTTTTGTCCTGCCATCCGTTTGGCCAATCGCTGGGCAACGCGCTTCATGGCGGTGGATCGGTCACGAGGATCAAGCAGGACATTCAGCACATGTACCTGTTTCGGATCATCAACCGCAGCACTCAAAGCGTGAACTAACTCTCCGAACGTGCCCACTCGATGTCCCACGCCTCCGCCCAATACATCACAAATCTTCTCGTACTGCCATTCATGGATGTCATTGAACGGACCTTCGAGAATTTCCCGTTCCGTCCCATAGCCGCGGTTATTCAGCACCACCACAATGGGGGCCTGCCCATTGCGAATGCAGGTGGACAACTCAGTGCCGGTCATTTGGAATGCGCCGTCACCTACTAACACAAGTGGCCTCAGGCCGGGATCAGCAAACCCCGCCCCGAGAGCGGCGGGGACACTAAATCCCATGGAGGTGTAATAGGCCGGCGACAGGAACTCCGCACTTTTTCGTACACGCAGATCTGCAGCAGCAAACAGCGACTCCCCGACATCGGCAATCACCACCGTCTTCTCGTTGAGCAAACCATCCAAATATCCGAACACATTGCGAAGGCTCACTGCCGCTTCCGGACCGGGTGGATCAAACCGGACGCTATCGCGTGGCGGGAGCGCTCGTGACGGAAACGACGGCAAGGGGGACGCCGCCAACGCTCGAACAAAATCTTCAAAGCGGACACCGTCATAGGTGTGATGCTTGATAGCAATGGAGTCCGCCGTCGCATGAATGGTCCGGCCTGCTGCCAGGAGCGTGGCATGCGCTTTGACGTCTTCAACATCAGTAAGCAATGTTCCTAGGGTCAGCAGACAGTCGGCATTTTCCACGAACTCCAGAATTTCTTCCCGCCCCACCAGTCCGCCATACACCCCGATATTCAATGGATGGTCTTCGCGAAGGACGGACTTCCCCAGCAAGGTGGTGGCGATGGGCACATTCATATGTTCGACCAGTTCGGTCAATTGGTCCTGAAGGCCGAATCGATGGATTTCGGCGCCGGCCAGAATAAGCGGACGTTCGGAACCGGACAAAATGCCGCGAACTTCGGCGACGGCTTCTTTGAGTGCCGCTGGATCACTCTGGCAGTCCGTGACTGTCGGTGGTGTTGTTGAGGCCACCTGCACGGGAGTCATCACGAGGTCTCGAGGAATTTCCAAATAGATCGGCCGCTTAAATTGCATTAACGCCTTCAAGGCCCTGTCAATCTCCCGTTCGGCAGTATGAGGGTCGTCCAACACGACGGAAGCCACCGTAATCTTTTCAAAGACATCGCGCTGGGTCGAGAAATCACGGACCATGTGATGCAGGAAGGGATTATTGACTCGTTCCTTCAGCCCGGGTGAGCCGGAGATCAACACCACCGGCGACCGCTCGGCATACGCACAGGCAACGGCATTGACCATATTCAAACCACCCACGCAATAGGTCACACATGCACCGCCAATCCCATGTATACGCGCATAGGCATCCGCCGCAAAGCCCGCGCAATCTTCCCGGGTGGTTCCGATGTGCCGGATAGGTGATTCTTCAATGAGCTTAAAGAGCGTCAGCACATAATCGCCGGGAATGCCAAAAATATGATGCAGACCCAATTTATACAGACGGTCCAGGAGAAGTGTGCCAATGGTGTAAGAGTCATTCATTATTTATCAAACCTCATGGTCATTATATCGGATTAAATCCTAATAAAAAGAAGCGCCCCATTCAATTGAATCCACTTGGACAGATCTCAACGACAAGAAATTCAAGAGGGTACTTGGAAAAAGTAGATTTCCCCTCTCAGGAATCCGACAAAGATTGTCATCCTGAGCTAATAGCGAAGGATCTAGGCCCAGGTGAAATATCCAGGCCTCAGCAAACCTTCTCCTGTCATTCAGAGGCAGTCGAATAATTCAAATATTTTGCATTGTAAAAATGAATGGCCACCCGCTTTCTTTTCCGTGGAAATCCAGATTGATCATCCTCGGTTCTGAGATTGTACCCTGACCCATTCGACAAGGCTCAGGACAAGGCTCCCAGCGAAAGATCTGTGACCAGGAAGAGAAGCCAGGTCTTAACAAGACTCAACATTTAGTATGAGGCATTGCTATCAACGGTTTGCTCACTCCCTTGGGCAGCCTACCCACTGTCACCTTCTGCATCATCTAGACGCTTACAATCATCAGATAAAAGCCGGCACCGCCTCAGTCATTTTCTGGCATACATCGACGGCTAGAAAAATTCAATGGTGAGGAAAAATAATGTTGATTTTATTCACGCAAAGAGCAAAGATTCCTCAACAGCAAAGGTTTCACATTTTTCGGCAAGGAGGCCGCGCACAGTGGAATAAGACGTTCCCACTCGGGAGATCACATGGTGCGGGCACAGAAAACACAGAGGAGCGTGATAGGCGGACACATTCCGTTTATCACGCTTTTTTTGTTCTGGTGAAAAGAAAGGTTGGGCAATGCCAGAGCGTAAGGAAGAAATATAAAACACATCAAAAAACGAGAGTGATATCGCGGCTTCTTACCAACTCGCTTCCACGATGAGCCTTAATAAGGGTAGGGAAAAAGGAGAGCAGCTGATGAACACATTCCAGAACAGTCCCGAGAGGAAGGCCCCGCTCGTGGTTCTAATCTGTGGGCTCATGCTTCTGCTGGGGCCCTGGCTGCCGCCAGAAGCGGATGCGCAAACCACCACACGGGTAAGCGTGAATTCGAATGGTAAAGAAGGTAATGATTCTAGCGGTCTTTTGGATACCTTTTATGCGGTTATCAGTGGGGACGGACGATTTGTAGCCTTTCCATCGAAGGCTACCAATTTGGTGGCAAATGATTCCAATGGTTTCCAGGATATATTTCTTCACGATCGCAATACTGGAGAAACCATTCGTGTAAGTGTTGACTCGAATGGCAATGAAAGCAATGGTAACAGTTCAAATCCTGAGTTAAGTGCTGATGGGCGATTCGTAGGCTTTGAATCAGAGGCCTCAAATTTAGTTCCAGGAGACTCCAATGGAGTGAGTGACACCTTCCTGTATGACCGGCTGACCAAGGAAACCACCCGAATCAGTGTGAACTCCAATGGTGTACAGGGTGATTTAAAGAGTTATACGGGCTATCCAACCCCCGATGGGCGTTTTATTTTGTTCAATTCAGAAGCAACAAATCTGGTAGATGGGGATACCAATGGTGTGTTCGATGTGTTTGTAAGGGATCGGCAAACGGGACAAACCACGCGCGTTAGTGTGAGTTCCACTGGAACACAAGGCAATTCTTTCAGTGGCGCTGGACTTTTCAGCGATGACGGGCGGTTCGTGGCTTTCACTTCCGATGCCGACAATCTGGTCCCAGGCGATACCAACGGATTTTGGGATGCGTTTGTGCATGACCGGCAAACGGGACAAACCACGCGCGTTAGCTTGAATGCCAGTGGAATCCAGGGGAATAATCACACTCTTGCCTCCTTTATTAGCCCGGATGGGCGTTTTGTACCCTTTCTTTCACAAGCCAGTAACCTTGTTCCCGGAGACACCAACGGAGGGCCTTTTGGTTCGAATGTGGACATTTTTGTACATGACCGCCAGACAGGGCAAACGACTCGCGTAAGTGTAGATTCCAACGGCGTACAAGCTGATGGCTCAAGTGGAGGGATTAACATAAGTTCAGACGGCCGATATGTAACGTTTTATTCGGAAGCCACCAACTTAGTGCCCGGGGATACCAACGGCGCCTGGGATGTGTTTGTGCACGACCGCCAGATAAAACAAACCAGCCGAGTGAGTATTAATACGAACGGTGGAGAAGCCAATGGAGATAGTCAATTTGGCGCAGCCAGCAGAGATGGGCGCATCATCGCTTTTGTGTCCGATGCCCCTAATTTAGTATCGGGAGATACAAATAACGTAGAAGACATTTTTGTACATGAACGTGGTTCTTCGATTACAAACACAAAAAAGACGGGCCAGACCGATCTGGATGGCAATGGCACCAGCGATCTGCTGTGGCGAAATACCAGGACTGGCAGCACCGCGATCTGGTTGCTGAATGGAGCCATTATTGGATCGGCCGGCTTCCCGGGCGGCGTGCCGCTAGCCTGGCAGATTGCGGGGATCGGCGATGTGGATGGGGATGGCAAAGCAGATGTCATCTGGCGTCATAGCACGAGCGCCACCGTGGCTATCTGGCTGATGAATGGGGTGACCATTACCTCCGTGGGCTTCCCCGCCAGTGTGCCGACAGCATGGAGCCTGCAAGCCGTGGGAGATTTGAATGGAGATGACAAGGCCGACCTCGTCTGGCGTAATTCCAACGATGGCAACACGGCGATCTGGTTGATGAACGGGACCAGGATTGCCGCCTCGGGATTTTTGGGGAAGGTGTCGCTCGCCTGGCAGCTCGCGGGAGTGGGTGATGTGAACGGCGATGGCAAGGCGGACCTCATCTGGCGCAATGGCACAAGCAACGCGGTGGCCATCTGGGTGATGAACGGATTAACCATGACGTCCTCAGGCTTCCCCGGCAACGTCTCACCGGATTTGCAGATCGCGGGGGTGGGCGATGTCAACGGCGATGGCAAGGCCGACCTCATCTGGCGCAACACCAATAGCGGCGACGTGGCGGTGTGGCTGTTGAACGGCACCTCTATAGCCTCATCAGGCATCGTGGATAGATTGCCGTCGCAATGGCAGATTGCGCAGGTGGGCGATGCCGATGGCGATGGCAAGGCCGATGTGATTTGGTACAACACCACGTCCGGCGCCGTGGTTTGTTGGCTGCTGAATGGTTTGACGATCGCGTCCGAGGCATTCCCGGGAACAGTCTCCACAGATTGGATCATTGCCGGACGGCCGGTATCTTCGCCGCTTCGTATCACCACCGCATCGACCTTGCCCGCAGGAACGGTGAACAAATCCTATAGCATCA
This sequence comes from Nitrospiraceae bacterium, assembly GCA_020632595.1. Taxonomy (NCBI): domain Bacteria; kingdom Pseudomonadati; phylum Nitrospirota; class Nitrospiria; order Nitrospirales; family Nitrospiraceae; species Nitrospiraceae bacterium. The sequence goes on from JACKFF010000010.1 coordinate 74,350, forward strand.
CGCTCGCAAAATCCGGGGGAACGCCCTCGTTTTCATGGACGGTGTTTTCGGGGTCCTTACCACCAGGACTTACACTCAATCCATCCACCGGACAGATCAGCGGCACCCCAACCACAGCAGGAAAATTCCTCGCGACAATCCGAGTGCAGGATAGTGGAAACCCTTCGCAGTCGGCGCAGGAATTATTCAGCCTAACGATCAATTCACCTTCCCCTCCTCCCACAGGCGGGAATGGAGGAGGGACCTTGACGATTTCCGGTGGGCCCGCTTCCATTGGTGGCACCTTTGTGGCGCGTTCCCCATTTGTCTCAAAGGATACTTCACTCCTTATGGGCGTAGTATCCTGGATTGAAAATGTAACCAAAAACTTTCATCTTGAGGCGCTTACGATAAGTTTCAATTATATAACGGGAGAAATTTTTTCCACTGGTATTCTATTTGTGGCTGGTGATTCCAGTAGTGCAACCGACTGGAGTTGCAGCGGGTCATTTGTGGGACAGGGATTACCCACGGCCCCCGGGACTTGCAGGGGGGTAACCGTAAACCAAGCAGCGGGAACAGTAAGCTTCTCCAATACGGTATTAGACCTTTCGAGCACATCTGCTCCACCAATTACGTTAAACGGGACGCTGACATTTCCCCCGTTTTAGGGTAGGGGCGACACCAGAGTTTTCCGCCACAAAGACTCATATATTTTGTTGATTTTATTACATGCAAAAAATATAGTTGGCCATTGACTTGAGTATCATACGCTCATAACAAATTTTAGTCTAAGGACATCTCATGGAAAAGAGTGGGCCCAGGGAGGGGTGAGAAAAGTTTCTCACCCTTTTTTTTATTGGGTCACAGATTTACAGCAAGCTTTTATTACCAAAGGCATTGACGGTTGAATTTAATTTCCTTGCAATGCGCGGGAAGGTGCCAAAGTCAGCAAGTCTCAGAATTCTGATCACTCTGAAAACGTAAAATACAATAATTCAGTTTGAGATTATTCATCAAACCTGATATTTGAATCCTTCAGGAACAAAATTTGGAATAGGAACTATCAATTTAGGGTTCTCCAAGAACCATCAAATTGGATCGCACAACAACACGATGGGCCTAACAAACAGAGGAGAAATTATGCTTATGACAAAGGCAATCAAACTGCAAATGACCGTTCTTGGGATTTTACTCGTCATGACTGGTTGTGCATCACAAAAACCAATGGGTCAAGAAGCCGAAGGACTGGGAAGAGTGGACACGCCGATTCAAAATGTCGAGGGCTTACCAGAGTGGGTGAGTCAAAAAGGGGCGGCCTTTAGTGGAGAACGCAAAGTCCTTTATGGAGTGGGAAGTGCTTCTGGGGTTCGTAACCCTACCCTAAGACGCCGCGCCGCCGAAGGACAGGCCCGCAATGATTTAGCCGCAACCCTCAACGTGTATGTGGCGGGCCTACAAAAACAATATCTTGCAGAAACAACAGCGGGAGATCTCTCCCAAACCAGTGTCGAACAGCATATACAGGACACAATGAAACAGGTAACAGAAGCCAGTCTCGTTGGTGCTGAGATCGTTGAGTATTGGGAACACCCTCTGCGCAATGAAGCCTATGCGTTGTGCAGACTGGATATCGAAAAAGTCATAGAAGCCATGGATTCCTATGCGGCAGCCGACAGCAAATTCAAGGAATTGGATGCCAAAATGCGGGATTTTGTCCGAAAAAATGCGGATAATGCTCACAAGGAATTGAATGAAGAACTTCAAACGAAAAAATAGTTTGAAAATTGGAAGGCAGGCATTAGAAATCAAAAATGACATCTTTGGGCCCTCTGGATTTTAGCCGGTTGTGTCACAGGGGAATGGAGGGGCTGCCGGTTTCCCCAGTGATGTCATCTTGGAAAATACGCAAGTCCGTGACGAATGGGCTCACACTGGCGACAATAAGCACTATGGGTAGAAAGGCACGGTTTACACGTTAATGTACATGCCTCTTAAGCTTTAAGGGAAAATCTTCGAAGAAGGAGACCTGCCCATGCGGAATTCAATATTCCAAAAGTCCAAGTTTTTTCCCTTCCTCCTGCTCATCATCATGGTGCCCTCCCCCAACAATACTCTGGCAAAAATAGAAATCGATCAGAACGGATGGCTGATAACACCCGAAGAAGCCGCCATGGCCCCGTTACCAGAAGTTTCGGGAGATTCGCCATCCCAAATAGAAGGCGATGAGTTACATTTAGGCCCTCTCATCGAGGTGATTACACCCAAAGAAGGGGATCAGGCAGAAGCACCTATAGAGGTTAATATCAAATTTTCTCCCCAAAACGAGCCTGTGGACATCACCACTTTGAAAGTAAGCGTCGTAAAATTTATTTCGATTGATATCACGGATCGGGTCAGGGACTATAGCTCCCCGCAAGGCATTCACGTAAAGGAAGCGAAGATCCCCAAGGGCAAACACCGAGTCCGTATCAGCATTGCCGATACAGGTGGGATGTACAGTAAAAAGGAAATCACATTCGAAGTAGTCTGAATCATGTCACATCCTTTCTACCCTCTAGCAATGTAAGGTGTAAGCAGAGGAGGCGCGATGAACCTTCATAGGAAATTAAATTCCCGGACTCTGTTGACATGGAAGCAAGCCTTTTTAATATGCGTGGGGGCCATTTTTTGGGGGCCATATATAAATGTGTCCGCCACCGAGCTATCAACTGCTCAGATCTATCAGGCAGCCTCTCCTGCAACGGTACTGGTGATTGCCTTAACGAAAGACTCAGGTGGAACGGGGACGGGGTCCATCATCGATTCCACGGGACACGTCTTAACCAATAATCATGTTATTTTTAACGAAGAGGCCAAGTCTCCCCATCAAATCATCCTGGTCGTCCTTAAACCCGAGAAAGTCGTTGGGGCCATGGATAATAAAAAAAACCTGTCCAATCAGTACAAAGCAAAGATCGTGGCATCCAGCGAAGCCTATGATTTAGCCCTCTTAAAAATCGTTGACCCTCCCTCATCCCTTTCCGTTTTAGCACTCGGTGATCCGGATCACATCACCATTGGGTCTCGGGTAGTGGCCATTGGGCATCCCGAAAGAGGAGGATTATGGAGCCTCACCACCGGAGTCATCAGCGCTGAATGGCAAGATTATGGGGGAATGCCTGGCTGGGACATTTTTCAAACGGAAACGAGCCTTAACCGGGGGAATTCCGGGGGACCGCTTATCGACATGCTGGGAAATCAGATTGGCATTAATAGTTTTATTCAACGAAAGTCTAAAGACGGGTTAGCGATTACCAGCATCAATTTTGCCATAAAATCAAATGTAGCCAAGGATTGGCTTTCAAGGCAGGGGGTTCAGTTGACTTACGCAGGGCAAACCGATCACCCCGGTACGCCCCCTATCACAAATCCAAAAAACCAGGAACCCCCTCCCCCACCAGATGCTCAGAGCCATAAGGTCACAAAATCACAACCCGATCAGATTTTGGTCAACCAACCGGAAGCCCAACCTGAATCAGGACCTGGCCTTCCTCCCTTGCGGCCATTCAGCCTAGACCGGTTAGTCAAAGGATTCGAACGGGTCGAAGAGGATCTGGAATCGCAAATGGAAGACATGGAGGCAGAAATCCGAAAAAGACGAAGATAAACAGACTTTTGCGACATCGATGAGTGTTCCTACTTCAAGCATTCCTTAGTTGGGTGATTCACACAAATAAGGCTAAACCCCTTCTTTAGCAAGTAATTCTTTTACGAGTTTTTCTCCGGCGGATATTCCAGCTTCCCTCAGGGCATTGAGACCGGCTTGAGGACGATCCTGATGGTATCCCTGACTATCAATGGGAATCGTAATGAGTATTTCACCCGTTTGAGTGCTAAAGACTGAAAGCATGCCTTGCGCCTTGTAGAAATGTTTGTTCATCGCAGTACTGCTGAAAATGGTATGCGCCTGGCTTACGATCAAAAACCGGACACCTTGTGCATTGAGTGCCTCAAGCACTTTTTTATCTCGGACCAATGGTTCAGCATCCAGAGTGGAATGCGGAATGGGCTGATCAACCACAGAAAATTCATGTTTGGTGAGAATTGCTTGAAGACTTGCCCCTAAAATCGAGGGGGAATGGACCTGATCCAGATTGGTTTCCTGAACCCACACCACGACACGCCGAAGATTCGCAATTGCATTACGCTCTTCACTTTTGAGCAGACTGGCCAGTTCCCGCGTATTATCCACTTCAGGCTGATCAAGGGAAACGACCGTAGGAATTTGACTGAGGATATCCATCCCCTCATGAAAAAACTGACGCGCTTGACGATAATTGCCCTGAGATTCCTGGACTTTTCCGGATTGATATAAATTAAAGGCCGCCTGTGCTTTATTGCGGGTTTCAGTTTCCCGCCGGACCAATTCTTTTTGGGCTTCTTCCCTAGGATATTTCAACAACAGATACACATCAAACATTTCCTTCTTAAAGTCATGAGTCGTTCGGATAGTTTTTTCATGATAAGAATCCACAATGGTTGCTTGAGATATCAGGGCGTCGGTCTTGGTCTTCAGTTGCTCTTTCACGGATTGATCAGTCTCCGTCATGGTCATATCCAGTTGCGCATTAATATCAATCCCAAGATACTCGGCGACTTTGACCAAGGCGTCTTTTCTGGCCGCACTTTCTCCATCCGCTAAGGTTTTCGCACCTGTATTGGAACCGATGTAGTAAAAAAACGCATCATCCCTGGGCAATTGAGAAAGCCAATCAGGCCTGGTCGGCTGTGAGGTTTCTTTAAGAATTTGCACATTGGTACAGCCTGTTAACACCAGGGAGATAAACAGTCCGATGGTCCATGCACGTTGAGGCATCTCAGCGTCCAATCCGGAATTTTTAAAAAGGCCTGTTCCTAACCGGGGAGTAAGCCCATTTCTCGCCCCCTGAGAAACCTTTCCACTTCTCTTCTGGAGTCCAATGCGAGAGTCTCAACCTCTACTTTGAAACTACTTGCTGTTCACCCATTTTTTTGTATTCATCCTCGTAACATTTGGTCAACTTACGCATTTGTGCCGCAGGGAAGGCTTTGATGGCAAGGTCGTCAACGGTTTCAAACGATTTCACCGCCTCGTCAAATTCTTTTGTATGCAAATAAACCACACCAAGATTAAAGTACGCTCTGGCAAGAGTTTTTTGAGAAATGGCTTTATTGGCTTCGTTGTCGGAAATGGCTTTTAAAAAAACTTCCTTGGCTTTTTCAAGATCGCCCGCTTCGGCATCCACAATACCCCTTTCCAGGGTGGGAATATCCTTGTCGACATAGAAAATTACCTCTTCTTTTGTGCTATAAGGCACAACGGCTTTCGTCATATCAGACACAATTTCTTGAAGATTCTTCTCGTGCATTTCTGTTGGATTCAGCATTTTCCCGAGATTGAATATTTTGTCAGTATCATCCCCCGTTGTTGCCGTGAGATGTTTAACCTGTATCGTCGCGCTCGTATCAACTTCGACTACGTTAATATCCGCAGTCATATTTGCCACACCAACGTCAAATTCCTTGGTGCAGGGATACGGGATTTTAGCGGTATAACAGGTTTCTCTCTTTGTTCTTTTTTCTTTTCTATAATCACCCTCCACTTTCCCCATAACCAACGCAGCCGCAGGCAAAAGCCTCCCCAATTGAGCGCGTTTTTCGGAATCGAAGAGATCCTCTTGGGTCATGCCCAATTCTTGTAAAATCTTGTTTAATTGCGTGCGATCCATCACGGTCAGATTATCCTTGCCGATCATCTGTGACTTAACGGCTGCGGCAAACGATTCACCGTAATTGCCGCCAATTTCGGTAAAGGCCACGGTTTTATATTTGGTTAGGTTAATTTCCGCCGGATGCGGGACTACTATTTCCACCCTTTCCGCATGGGCACACATACCGGTAGTTTTACAAGCCCAATCTGCTGTCATATCCAAATAGACAGTGAAAACCTGTTTTTGGTCGTTTTCACATCTTGCCTTAATAGGATCGACTACTTGACTTCTTCCCTTGTTTGATTTGCCGGTTACGCACCCTGTCAACACCAAAAGAAGACCTGCGAGTATGAGCCACCATAATTTGAACATTTTCCTCCCTCCCAATTTTTTAAATGTGAAATTGAGGATTGGGTCAAGATATATCCTCTAAAGTTCAGCACGCATAATGCCAAAAATCGTAAAGATGATATTCCTGAGTAGGAAAAAGACAAATGTAGTTACCGCACCATCCTTTTGAACCGTTACCCAGCACACCTTCTGTTCAAAATTTTCCGCATACAACTGGGTCGTCTTCTATAAGATCATGACAGGGCATCATGAACTCCACGGTCTTTTTTAACGAGAACGTTGAATAAGATCAAGCCCGTGTTTTGGGAACCCGCGTATCGGGTTCCTGATCCGCCTCCACAATCATTTCGTGGTAACAGGGAGGAAAGCCCAGGGGGCCTGCCCAAAATCAGGTTTCGAAAACCTGCCGTTTGACGAATAGCGTGGTAATTTTTTAAATCTAAAATTACAAAACCGCATGCCCTTGTAGACGTATTACTACCGCTACGGGCTTTTCTCTAAAAAACTCAACCGCAACATCGCGACCCTTTCTGAGGGTTCCAATCCTTCATAGAAAGCCTGGCTCATTCCAGGAGTTTCCGTCTCAATTTGAAGATGATCCCCCCTAAACAAACAGGGAAAAACTGCAATCCACGCAGCAAAACATTCATTCAGGCAGCCAAATTACACGGAGGAAATCATGGTCGAATTCATTATGAATGGGTTAATTTTTTAGGGAGCAATGGACCAATGCGATCTCCCATGGAAGTAATCGCCTTATTGCACTCTAACCAGTGAAAGTAAGAAGCCGTTCATCTCTGGCGCATCATGTATTAGAATACGCCTTTTTAATTCATCAATTCCCTACTTTTCTGAGACTCATACATGAAGGTGGAACACAGTCTTGATTTTATTCAACCAAAGAGTTAAAGACTCTTCAGGCAAGCGATTGGCCCTTCCCCAATGAATGGGGGCGCAATTGAAAAGGGATGTTCGGGTTCTCGATAACACGAGAACAAGAGTCTCATGGATGAGCGTGGGAGAACAGGAGGTTCCTGTTCCCCCACGCTTTTTTTTGGCCGATGGGATCATCCAAATCAACAGGCACTTTCATCATGAAAATTATTAGGCAGAGCCCGTTAGGGTATCATCATATTTTCATTCATAATTTTTCATTATTTTCATGATGGCTTCATCGAACGAAAGGGTACATCGCATGTCACATGCCCCCCACACAAACCAGAAGGCCAGATGTCTTTCATGGATGTATGCTCTCACGCTGATCATGCTGCTATTGAGCATTGGGTTGACGACACTTCCTAATGTGGCGCAGGCAGCCATCGCATTACAGGTAGAGGTAAATCCAAATCCGGCCTTAGCCGGCGAACTCTTGAACGTACAGTTAACCGTGACCAATAACGGCGGGACCGCAAGCGGGAACGTGACGCTTTCTTTTGTTTATCCGGCAGGCCTCAATAGCATTTCTGATCTTTCACAAGAATTCCCAGGAGATTGCATTAGTGTCACATGTGATTCAGGAGAAACAGTTACGTTTACCGTTGGGGCACTGCCAGCCGGAAAAGGAAAAACAATTTCCTTCCGTCCCCGAATTGCGAATAGCATCACATCTGGAACGATTATTAGGTTCAATGTCGATGCTCTCGAGAACTCAGTTATTCAAAAAACTATCAACCGCGCTATTTCTGTAACCGCCAATCGAATTCTAAATCTTGTTGTCGCGGAGAGCCATGACCCAGTTGCCGTTGACGATGCACTCACATTTACGTTGGACTTCGGGGTCTCGGCATCCAGTGCGGGTTCGCCCAATGCTAAAATAAGCTTTCCGTTGCCGCCTGGCACCACATTCCAGTCCGCCACGCAAGGAGGAACCCTCGTGAACAATAACCGAGTGGACTGGTCGCTGGGGAGCTTAAATCCCGGTGAGAGCGGTCAGCGGAGTCTGACAGTGACAGTGAATGCGGGTGTCACCAATGGCACAATTCTGGCCAGTGAATCGGTGATTTCGGATTCTGCCACCCCTGCGAATCAAACAAGCATACTCACCACCACAAAAGTGCAGGCTCCAGCGTTATTGGATTTACGCGTCACTGCAACTCCAAACCCGGTTATGGTCGGCGAGCTTATTGACCTCGAGCTGACCGTGACCAATCTTGATACCGTGAATCGTTCAGGTATCGCCGTGTCGCTTAAATGGCCTGATGAATTCGCCTCCTTAGGGGAGGATTTATTTTCCGGCGATTGCGTCAGCGTTGGTTGCGACCCTGGTGAGGTGGCCATTTTTACCGTGGGCACACTCGCTATTGGCCAAGGTTTGACGTTTTCGGTGCCTCCTCGAGTGGCCTCTGGCATCTCCGATGGCCGACTTGTCAGAATCGAGGCTTCGGCAACGGATGCTTCCGGAGATATGATTGGGGCCTCAACCAGTTTGCGGGTTCGTAACACCCGAGATCGAGATCTGCGCATGGCCGTCGATCGGGATCCGGTCATGCCGGGACAAAATATGACCTACACGATCAGCTACGGAATCCTAAGTAGCGGAGCCGGTTCGCCCAATGCCAAGTTGAGTCTAAAATTACCGGAGGGCACCTCCTTCGTGTCAGCAAGCGACGGTGGCCTGGTCAACAATAGTGCGGTTGAGTGGGCGCTCGGACCGCTTAACCCAGGCGAAGGCGGCTTGCGCACGGCAGTCCTCGTGGCGAGTGGAAGCTTGTTGCCTGGCACGAATATTCTGGCTGAGTCATTGTTCACTGATACGATAAACCCGTCGAACGAAATCCGGGCCAGTAAGGTGACTCAGGTGAAAAATGAGGTCCCGCTTGAACTGGAAATTACCACCAATGCCGACCCGGCCAAACCCGGACAATTACTCGACATCGAAATTATCTTGGCCAATCCAACTGTCCTGAACAGATCCAACGTCTCGGTCACACTTGAATATCCATCAAACCTGGACAGTTTGTCCGAATCCCTAATGGAGGGCGATTGTATTAGTGTTTCATGCGATCCAAGCGAAACCATGACCTTTAACGTCGGTATTCTTGCCGGAGGCAAAGGGAAAAGTTTTTCATTGCCTGTCAGGATAGCCACTCCGACTCTTGCCGGTCGCCTCATCGATTTTCAAGCGGAAATTACCGACAGCACCGGCATACAGATACGCCGGAATGTCGTGGTGCGTGTGGACAGTTCCTCCACCCTGCAATTGGCGCTTGAAGACAATATCGATCCAGCGGTTCCTGGTGAAATAATTGAATACCGTCTTGCGTATGGAGAACTGGATACAGGGGGCAGTGTGCCAAACGCACAGATACAATTGGTGCTTCCTCCTGAAATGACCTTTGTAAGTGCAACAGGAGGGGGAACGGAGAGTGGGGGGACTGTGACCTGGAATCTTGGGGGATTGAACCCGGGCGACGGTGGGCGACAAACCGTGCTGGCCCAAGTTAGTGCGAGTGTTGAGCAAGGAACCATTCTGAATGCCCAAGCCCGTTTTTCAAACGGTGCCACGCCAAACACCATCTTGATAGCCGGTCAAGCGACTCGAGTGGAACCTGCCTCACCGCTTAACCTCCAAGTTGTCGCCAATCCTAACCCGGCCTTACCCGGAGAAATCCTTGACGTAGAAGTTTCGGTGGCCAACCGAAGTGCTTTGAGTCGTTCTGGCGTTGTGCTTCGACTGGAATACGTGGATGGCTTATCAAGCCTGAGCGAATCCCTTATTGAGTTAGGAGACTGTATTAGCATTTCCTGCGATCCGCAGGAACGCATAATATTCAATATCGGCGCCTTGGCGGCCGGTACGGGGAAATCTTTTTCTGTGCCCGCTCAAGTTGTGACGAACAGCGCCAGCGGGAGAGTGCTCGCCTTTCGGGCTGACCTGACCGATAGTACCGGCGATCTCATTCGTAGCGCCGACACGCTGGTCATTGATTCCTCCCGGGAATTGCAATTGGCCCTGAGCGAAAATCACGATCCCGTGGCGCCGGGAGAGACGTTTACCTACACACTCACACTTGCCGCGCTGGAGCCGGGTCTTGGCGCGGCCAACGGAACTCTGCGCCTGCAAGTGCCAGCGAGAGTCACGCTGAACTCAGCCAGCAATGGCGGGACTATCAGCGGAGATACCGTGAGTTGGGCCATCAGCGGTCTGAATGCCGGCGAAGGTGCCATACGCACAGCCACAGTCCAACTGTCCGCCTCCGCTGAGCTGGGTTCATTGCTTCGCGCGAACGCTGAATTGGAAGATGGCGTGACTCCTCCAAGCCCAACCAGAATTTCCTCGGTGGCGCGAGTGCAAAATGCTCTGCCTTTAACCCTGTCGGTCTCGACAAATCCCAATCCCGCTGATCCAGGTGAACTGCTGGATATCGACTTTTCGGTTGGAAATTCAGGGACGTTGAGCCGAACAGGGGTGAAGTTGGTTCTGGAGTATCCGTCAGGGTTGAATTCCCTTTCCACCTCCGGGCTTTCCGGGACTTGTCCGGGCAGCACTTGCGAATCTCCAGAACGACTTATCTTCAGCCTGGGGACCTTAACGGCTGGCCAACATACGACAGTATCCATACCACCGACCGTGGCACGCAACACGCCGAACGGTACCGTCATTAAATTCGATGCGTTTTTGACTGATAGCACTGGTGCTGTGCGGGAAAGCAGCGCAGAAATATTTGTCGGACGGGTCATCGCCAATGATGTCCTTCTGACTGTCACAAAAGCGGGCACGGGAAGTGGCACCGTCACCAGCAGTCCGGCCGGCATTACTTGTGATTCGGACTGCACGGAATTGTATCCCCCAGGGACAGCCGTACTCTTAACGCCAACAGCCGGTGCAGGCTCTATTTTTTCCGGTTGGAGTGGTGGGGGCTGTAGTGGAGCAGGTTCCTGCACTGTCACTCCAACAAGTGATGTGACGGTTGTCGCAACGTTTTCTCTGCTTCCACCACCTCCTCCTGGTCAAGTGACCCTGCAAGTCATCCCCACCGGCAGGGGGAGCGGCACAGTGACCAGCAGACCGGCCGGGATTACTTGCGGAACGGACTGCTCGGAATTTCTTTCCAGTGGCACGGGGGTGACATTGACCGCCGTCGCCAATTCCGGGTCCATCTTTCTTGGCTGGAATGGCGGAGGGTGCAGCGGCACCGATCCTTGCGTCCTCACGCTCACGGCAAATACGACCGTATCGGCGGTCTTTGCCAACCCATCCGTTATGGAGACCAGGAATGATCTGGATGGCGACGGCCGGGCGGATCTCCTCTGGCGCAACACTAAGAATGGTAGCACGGCGATCTGGTTGCTGGATGGGTCGGGTATTGCCGCATCCGGCTTCCCGGGCGGTGTGCCACTCGCGTGGCAAGTCGCGGGAATCGGCGATGTGAATGGTGATGGCAAGGCGGATGTCATCTGGCGTCATAGCACAAGCGCCACCGTGGCCATCTGGCAGATGAATGGGGTAACCATTACTTCCGTGGGTTTTCCTGCCAGTGTGCCCAGGGTTTGGGACCTGCAAGCCATTGGAGATGTCAACGGCGATGGCAAGGCCGACATGATCTGGCGCAATTCGAATGATGGCAACACGGTGATCTGGTTGATGAATGGGACGAGAATTGCCGCTTCAGGATTTTTGGGTAAAGTTTCGCTCACCTGGCAGCTCGCGGGAGCAGGCGATGTAAACGGCGATGGAAAGGCGGATCTCATTTGGCGCAATGGCACGAGCAACGCGGTGGCCGTATGGGTGATGAACGGGTTAATAAGAACGTCCGTGGGCTTTCCAGGCAGCGGTTCGTCAGATTTTCAGGTCGCGGGGGTGGGTGATGTCAACGGCGATGGTAAAGGGGACCTCGTGTGGCGCAATTCCAAAAACGGAGAAGTGTTGGTGTGGTTGCTGAATGGAACCATAATTGCGTCATTGGGCTCTCTTGGTGGATTGCCGTCGGAATGGCAGATTGTGCAAGTGGCCGACACAGATGGCGACGGCATAAATGATGTTTTCTGGCGCAACAACGTCAGTGGGCAAGTGGCGGTATGGAAGATGAATGGGTTGAGTCTTCCCGACACCGTTTTTCCCGGAAAAGCATCGACCGACTGGGAGATTCAATAGATCAGGATGGGTGTTCGGTCCCGGATGTTTCCGCAACGGGACCGAATAGGCGCAAAAGGACTCATTTACGGATAAAGATTTCAGAAGGCCTTGATCTACCCTTTACCAATGGAGAAAGCGAGGTTTTCTGGAAAAATCAACCAGGAGTCCTTGCAAAATCTTTCAATTGAAGAAAAGCGGAGTCAGTATAGCCATGACTCAAAAGCCTCGGTAGTAAGATAATAAAGAAATCTCAGGATGCCTTAACCGATTCCCAAAAATGCTCTGAAGAGATAGTGAGCTCGAGCACTTGCGATCAATTGCAAATTGTAGGGAGGCCGTAATGTATGATGACCCGGTGAGTAAGGCCACACCAAATCATCAAGAGTTCGTTCAATTCCTGGACAGAACAATTGATTGTTTTACAAAACGGGAGGTTTAGTAGACAGGAGCCCGGTTACACCAAAGGTTGAATTAAGGATCCAGGTGGCACCAGACCTGGTGGCCTTTTTCGGGAGGACCGATGTGAGTCAACTGGGTTCTACTGTTTTGCAAACATGCATCACTTCGAGACATCGGCATGTTTTACGGATTGCCTGCCTTGCCTGATTATCCCTTGGTTTGGTATGGCGAAAGCTACCGAACCGCCTTTCTTTGCTGAAGCCATGGCCTACGTGACTAATCTGGACGAGAACTGAGATCTATTTCTTCTGGAGGTCGGAAAGCTGGTGGTATCTGTGAGCAGTGGTACGGCATTTGGACACGACTTGAGAAAATACTATTTGGTTCTTGTTCTATCTGCTATTGTGGTGGCTGCTCTGTGGTGATGTGTCATGGCGTTCCGGTTTACCCAAGCCCCACCCTAGGGATTGTCGTTTAACCCACATCCCAAGGCTTCACCTTTTTCGATGCCAAATCCCGGCTCCCGTGAAGGATAGTCACGATGAAAACCCCGCCCGCCTGGATTCTGTAGATGATCCGATAGCCCTGATAGATCAGCTCTCGCACATCGTCACGACTCTCCGCCTCAGGGACGGGACGGCCAATCTTCGGATAGTCTACCAGCTTTTCGACCGAGGCGATGATCCGCTCGATAAAGCGCCTGGCATAATAGGGTGAGTCCTTAGCGATGTATGCCTTCAGATCCCGGAGATCGGTTCGGGCCCGGAAGGACCACTCAATCACCACGCCCCAGCAGCTCGGCCTTAACTTGGTCATGGGGGACGGTTCGGCCAGCCTCAATATCACCCAACCCTTCCTCCATCTTCTGCTTCACATAGAGTTCATACATAATGTCATCCCAGGTAGCCTGCTCCGGCAGGTGATCGATGATCTTTCGGGCAGCCTCTTTTGCGCTTGGCATTGTTATGCCCTCCATAAGTGTATGAGTTTAATTTCCTCCAGAGATTCAACACTTGGCTTCATGCAGAATGAGCAACCTCAGCGTGACCTTCTTGGCGTAGTAGCTTGAGTCGTGGGCGATAAAGTCATGGATGGCGCGCAGGTCGGCCTTGGCCGGATCCGACCAACTCACCATGCATCGATCTCGCGCGTTAACGCCTCGCTTGTCGTGGCACAGCCCTGATCCACAGCCTCCTGCCCTTTCCTAGTCTTATCCAGCACATAGAGCCGGTACATGATCTCATCCATATCACAGTCATCTGGCAATTTGCCAATGCTCTTCAGGGCCTCCTGTTTGGCGAATTGCATGGTCATAGTCCTCCAAATGGTTAGGCGTTGAGGGCCTTGTTGTCGAGTCCAGTCGGCACCGTCTTCCTAAGCCATGGGACGATATTGGAATCGATCATTCTTAAACCACCAATGACGACAAACCCAATCCCTTCTACCTGAGCGGAATCGACGCGTTGAATTATATCAAAACCCCCTTCATACAACTACGCAAGTTCATGTTGAGAAGGTGGAGCAGTCTATTTTTATGAGTTGAGGTCGAGCGATGATACCAGGCTTGCTCTCAAAAAATCGGCTATCCGAATTGTCCGTGACACCCTGTAAGCCATTCCTTTGACGCATCCCCTTCCCAATGATGGTTATGGTGTGATTGTCAAACATGTGGTTCGTTCCCGCGCATGCTGTCAACCCTCTATCTTTCTCAGGCGGCTACCGGGTTTTTTCTGTAAGGCGGTATCACAAAGCCAGCGATGAGCTTCCTCAGTCCACCTTATTTCTGCCATGTGCGAATACGGCGCTCCATGTCTTCGTTGGATATAACCCGCTCATTGCGAGAATCTACAAGACCGGGCTCGATCGTCCTCCCAAAAGCGAGTTCCCTCATGATTTCCTCACACGTCGCATTTTCAGGTTGAGACTGGAATAATTTGGTCATTTTTTCTTTAACGTTTGACTCCCCTTTAACAGAGGTATAGGCCTCGTGATCATACTGACCGCCATAGCAAACGAACCCTGTCCGCAAACTTCTGCCTGATTGTCGTATTGATTTATAGAATTGTCAACGCTATCCACTACGCAGTGAGCGCATGCTATGCGGACGGTCCCGTTTGGTTATAGCAAAAAGTGATGAATCACTAAGCCAGCGAATAAGTTGGACATCGCATACCTTTTCCCTCACGATTTAAAACAAAAGTAGATGATCCACGCTTGGCCATGGCTATTTAGTCGTCCCTGAAAAAATCAGGATCTTCTGTGTTGTATGGGGTTTTCCTTATGTTGGTTGTGTGGTACAACCACCAGAAATTTCTTGCGGCTCTTCATTTTCTGGAGGATTGTGCATGCAGCCTGTCGACTCTCCGCTCCCCCCGCAGGAAGATCTCTTTCACTAGCAACTGGATAATTTGTTGAATAGTCGTCACGAACTGCTTCGGCTTGCCCAGCAGATTCCCTGGGCGCCATGTGTCGAGCGATTTGGCCCGTTGTATGCGGACCGAGGCCGCCCTGGCTTACCGATTCGCTTGTTGGTGGGACTGCAGTACTTGAAACACCTGTATGTCTTGCCGATTGATCCCTCACAGATGACCCGCTTCCGGCAGCGGATTGGGGAGGGCGGCTGTGAGTGGTTGCTCCAGTTGACGATTGAGGTCGGGCTGGCGACGAAGACGATTCAGACCGCCCATTTGCGCCAGGTCAGTGTGGATACGACGGTCCAGCCCAAGGCCGTCGCGTTTCCCACGGATGCGCGCTTGTACCTGAAAGGTCTCCGCACATTGGTCCGGGAAGCGAAACGCGCCGGGCTCGTGTTGCGCCAGAGCTACACGCGGCTCGCCGCGCAGGCGTTTCTCCAGCATGGGCGCTATGCCAAAGCCAAGCAGATGAAACGGGCGCGCCGCATGCAGAAGAAGCTGAAGGTGTATCTGGGCCGCGTGTATCGGGATGTGAAGCGCAAACTGACCACCCTTCCTGAACTCCAGGCAAATTTCCAGAATCTTCTCTCCCGCCTCGATCGGCTTCTCTCGCAACAACGGCAGGATAAGCAGAAACTCTACAGCGTGCATGCTCCGGAGGTGGAATGTTTGGCCAAAGGCAAAGCGCACAAACCCTATGAGTTTGGAGTGAAAGTGAGTGTCGCCACAACCCAGACCAGGAATTTTATTGTGGGAATGCAGGCGCTGGCTGGCACGCCCTATGATGGCCACACGCTGGTCGGGCAATTGGAGCAAGTTAAGCGCCTGACGGGGCAGATTCCCAGTCGCTGTGTGGTCGATCAAGGCTATCGCGGCCATGGGATCGAGCCGTCTCAGACAGAAATCCTCATCAGTCGACAGCGGCGATCGCTCACGTGGGCACTCAAACGCGTGCTACGCCGGCGCAATGCGATCGAACCCATCATTGGACATATGAAGGAGGATGGGTGGCTCGGACGGAATCATTTGAAAGGGAACCTCGGGGACAAACTGAACGCCCTGCTCTGTGGCGTAGGACAGAACCTGCGAGCCATTCTCAGGCACCTGAGAATTTTTTGGCTTCAGTTTGTGATGAGGCAGGAGACGCTGAGTAGAGTCTCGATGCACATTGTTTTTTATCCTGCCTGAAAAACGACTTTTTCAGGGACGACTATTTAACCTGGGCACAGATCCTTCGCCGGGGGCTCAGGATGACCCGTTGAGTGAGGCCACACCAAATCATCACGGATTCGTCCAATGCCTGAACAGAGAAATTGAATTTTTTACAAAACGGGAGGTTGGTAGATAGGAGTCGGTTGCGCCGGCCTTGATTAAGAATACAAATGGCACCAGACCTGGTGGCCTTTTTCGGGAGGACCGATTTGCGTCAATTTCGGCTCCACTGTTTTGCAGACATCCATCACTTCTGGGCAGCGGGGATGGAACCGGCAGCCGGCGGGAGGATGTAAGGGGGACGGGACATCGCCGGGAAGGATAATGCGTTTGGGTGGGGCTGTCGGATCGGGAACCGGATTGGCGGAGAGCAATGCCTGGGTGTAGGGATGTTTGGGAGTGGCAAAGAGATCTTCCGCAGGGGCAACCTCCGCGAACTTGCCCACATACATGACCGCGATCCGGTCGGCGAGATACTGCACCACATTGAGATCATGCGTGATGAACAAATAGGAGAGGTGAAATTCCTGCTGGAGATCGCGAAGCAGGTTCAGGATTTGCGCTTGAATGGAGACATCCAGTGCTGATACCGCTTCATCGCAGACGATGAATTTTGGATTGAGCGCAAGGGCACGCGCAATGCCGACCCGCTGGCGTTGGCCGCCTGAGAATTCATGCGGATACCGTGACTGATGCTCCGGCCGCAACCCCACACGAATAAACAACTGATTCACTTGATCCTGCAAATCCTGGCCTTTGGCGATGTCGTGAATTTTGAGCGGCTCCGCCACAATGGCTCCGATGGTCATGCGGGGATTGAGTGAGCTGTACGGGTCCTGAAAAATGATTTGCATCCGTCGGCGGGTCTTCCGTAACTCCCGGGGGGTGAGGGTCAACACGTTTTTCCCCTCGAACATTACCTCCCCTGCGGTCGGCTCCATGAGACGGAGAATACTTCGTCCCACCGTGGTTTTGCCGCACCCCGACTCCCCGACCAGGCCCAACGTTTCTCCCTGTTTCAGATGGAAGGTGACATCATCGACCGCCTGGACCCATGCCGACACACGGGAAAAGAGCCCGCTCCGAACGGGGAAATATTTCTTCAATCCTGTGACTTGAAGTAGGGATGTTGTAGATTCAGTCATGGGTAACAACGAAATCTTACAGTGGGATAAAGGATGTTTTCACAACAGAATTGGGCATAAAGATCCATACCCTTATGTCTCTTTTTTGTCATACAACCAGCACACGGTTTCATGCGACTCCCCTATTTGCACCGTGGGTGGGGGTTGAAGAGGACAATGATCCATCACGTCCGGACAGCGTGAAGAAAAATGACACCCCACCGGATACTGTAAAGGGGACGGCACCGTTCCTGGAATCGCTTCCAGCCTGGCCTGACGCTCCCCCGGTCGAGGCAGCGATTTTAGAAGCGCGCTCGTATAGGGATGACTGGGATTCCCAAATAATTCCTTTACGGTTGCCCGTTCGGCAATTTTGCTCGCATACATGACAATGACATCCTGGGCAAATTGTGCAACCACTCCCAAATTGTGAGTAATCAGGAGAATCGCCATACCCATATCCTTTTGGAGCGCGGAGAGCAGATCCAGAATTTGCGCTTGTATGGTCACATCCAGGGCGGTGGTCGGTTCGTCAGCAATCAACAAATCAGGTTGACAGGCAAGGGCCATGGCGATCATCACGCGTTGCTTCATCCCGCCCGACATTTCATGCGGGTATTGATCGAGGCGGCGCTCGGGAGCTGAAATGCGGACTTTATCCAACAGGCTGATCACTTCTTTCCGAATGTCGCGATCCGAGAGGGTGGTATGAATTTTCAGAACCTCACCGATCTGATCGCCGATCGACATCACGGGATTCAGGGAAGTCATGGGTTCCTGAAAGACCATCCCGATGGACTTTCCCCGTATCCGGCGCATGTCCTTTTCCGTTAGATCCAACAGGCTCTGGCCTTTGAAACGAATTGTGCCGCCAATTACCCGCCCGGGAGAAGCGATCAGTCGCATGATCGATAAGGCCGCCACGGATTTTCCGCAACCGGACTCTCCCACTAAGGCCAGCGTCTGCCCGCCCTGAATGGAAAAGCTTACGTCATCGACGGCTTTGATTTCTCCCTTGTCGGTGAAAAAAGAGGTCCGGAGATTGGACACCTGTAAGAGTGGGTGTACGCGAGATTCCATCTACCGGCTTCGCAGTTTCGGATTTAAGGCCTCACGCAGGCCTTCTCCAACAAGGTTAAAGGCCAGCACCACCAGAAAAATTGCCAGGCCCGGGATAAAGAATAACCACGGCGCATCGAACACAAACCCTTTACCATCCGATAAAATATTTCCCCATGTGGCATAAGGCGGAGGCACTCCAAACCCTAAAAAGCTTAACCCTGACTCCGTCAAAATGGCGGAGGCCACCCCAATCGTCGCGGACACAAAGACCGGCGCCAGGGCATTGGGCACCATATGACGGAAAATAATTCGGCCCTCCGGGATCCCTAAGGCTTTAGCTGCAGTCACATAGTCCTGCTCACGGATGGACAAAAACTCCGCCCGCACAAATCGGGCCGTCCCCATCCAGCTAAATAATCCAATAATGATCATGATGGTATAAATGCTCGGCGGGAGCAGAGCCACGGCCGTAAGAATGAGGAAAAATGTCGGGAAGCACATCATGGCATCGGTAAACCGCATGATCAGCGTATCGACCGTGATAAACCATAATTTCACGTGCCCGTAAAAACCGGACAGTCCGCCTAACAAAATGCCGATACCCAGGGAAATTCCGACAGCCACAAATCCAATGGATAAAGACACAAACGAACCCTGGAACATTCGGGCAAACACGTCACGTCCCAATTCATCCGTGCCCATGAGATAGACACCGCCAAACGGCCTGTCCTCCGGAAGGCTATCGGGAGAAGGCACAGACAGCGGGGGAAGGAATTTATCGGTCAGTCGTACAGCTTCGGGATCGAACACCACCCACCATTCGGTCAGCACTTTTCCGGATAACGCCATCAACAGAAGCAGCACGAGGACCCAAAAACCGAAGAGGGCCTGGTAGTCCTTGGTAAAGATGCGAAGAAATTCTTCCCAGGGCGTTTCCTGCGGAGCCAGACCTTCCACATCGAGGGAGGCCAAACCGGCTTTTTGTGGAGTCTCGGCCTGCGCGTGCTTCATGAAGAAATCGTTCCTCCGGTTCTCCTGATCAATCCAGGCGGATCCTGGGATCCACCACCGCATAGAGAATATCCGAAATCAATGTACCCAATAAGGTCAGCACTGCGGCGATAAAGTTGAGCGTCATGATAATAGGAAAGTCCCTTGAAAGAATGGCTTCATAGGCTAACCGTCCCAACCCCGGCCAGGCAAAAATCTGCTCGAAGATCACAGCCCCGCCAATCAACCCGGGGAGCAGAAGGCCGAACATGGTCACAAACGGTAATAGAGCATTCCCCAACGCATGGCCATAAATCACGGTATCTTCCTGAAGGCCTTTTGCCCTGGCGGTCCGGACATAGTCCTGTCCCAACACCTCTAACATCTGAGAGCGGACATAGCGAGACAGCACCGCGATCCCGCCGATCGCGGTCATGACGGATGGAATGACCAAATGCCAGATACGATCCATTAATTGATAGGCGGGCTGCGCATGCTCCATTCCGAAAGTTTTGATACTGATCACCGGAACCCCTAACCATCCTACTACCCACAAAATGGCTAAAAACGACAGAAAAAACCCCGGAACCGAAATAAGCGCATACGACGAAAACACGGTCAGCCGGTCATACAGTCCGCCTCGAAAGACCGCCCCGTAAATCCCGGCCGGGAAGGCCCATGTCCACACCAGAATCGTGGCCAGAATAAATAAAGGCAAGGAATTCAGAAATCGATCCCAAATCTTAGGGAGGACCGGTTGGCTGTCCTTGAACGACTTGAGTTCCCCCGAAGCCAGGTCCCTTATCCAATAAGCATATTGCATGTAGAGCGGGTCATCTAAATGAAAAGCCGCGCGAATCTTGGCGATATCTTCCGGTTTCATCCGTGGATTCATGGGATCCACTTCACTGGGTTCCCCTGGAGCCAGATGAATAAAGGAATGGGCCAGAAAAGAGACAATAACCAACAGAACCAATCGTTGAGCAACATTACGAATAATAAAATTCCACATAGCGATCAGCCGTCAAATTATGTCGTCGTTACCCATCAAGGGAAAATTTCGGCGTGAATTCGAGCTTCCGCCATTTATGGAAATAAAACGTGATATCCCCGCTTTTGGTGGGATAAATCTTTTTGAACTGTTCCTTCCCATCCGGCCCTTTTTCGACCAGCACAATTTTCTTATCCAGGACCCGCGTACTCAACGGGGCATAGAGAAAGGTATAGGGTTGGTCCTCATGAATCAACCGATGAAGCTCGTGCGTTAATTGCTCTTGTCGATCTCTATTGTATTCCTGGCGGATCCGGACAATGAGCGCGTCAGCGCGCGGGTTGTTGTACCCCACAAAATTTAATTGTTGCGGCCCGGCCTGACTGGAATGCCAAATCTGATAGAGATCGGGATCGATGCCCATGCTCCAGCCCAACACAACCGCATCAAAGTCTCCGGTATTCACAAAATCGTTCAAAAACACGGCCCATTCAAAGACCTGTGTATTCACTTTAACACCGATCTTTTTCCAGGCGTTCTGCGCGATGGTCATCAAATTTTTTCTGATAGGGTTCCCGTTATTCGTAATGAGGTTAAACTCAAAAATCTTCCCATCTTTTTCGAGCCACCCGTCCCTATTCATTTTCCATCCGGCATTCTCGAAAATCGCAACGGCTCCTTGAGGGTCGTAAGGAAGAGGTTGGATTGTCTGATCATACCATTCGGTATTTCGGGGATAGGGCCCGGTCGTCCGTTCGCCTTCTCCATACACAAGATAGGTGATGATCTCGTCAACATTAATCGCCATCCCCAGAGCTGTCCTGATCTTCGGATCCGCAAATAACGGTTTTCGGTTGTTATAACCAATATAGGTGTAGGCAAATCCCAGGCTGCTAAACCATTGGTAGCTTGGATCGTTTTTATACCGGTCAACCTGATGAGGCTGAGCCGCATAGAAATCGACCGCGCCCGTACGAAATTCCACTTCTTGTGTGAACAGTTCGGGAATGATGCGCATATAATATTCATGATATTCAGCGGGCCCTTCCCAATAGTCCTCATACCGTCGAAGATGAATAAATTCATCTCCCTGCCATTCGACAAACTCAAAGCGCCCGCTGCCGATGGGGTGTCGATTAAACAGACTCTCTCGCATCCCGAATGTCTTTTGAGCCTCCTCCGACAATCCGCGCTCTTGTTTTTCACGGGCTAAGGCCTCGGCATTGAGAAGATGCTCGGGGAGGATCCCCATCGTCCACGCATTGATGGCCGGGGAATAGAGGCGTTTATAGACAATTTGTATGGTGGAGGGATCCAGAATATTCACGGTTTTAATCGGCTCGAAGTCCGGAGTCCGTGGAGACAAATTTTTTGGATTCATAATGGATTCATAGGTAAACTTCACATCTCCGGCGTCGAGGACATGCCCATCGTGGAACTTCACACCCTGGCGAAGATGGAACAGGATGGTGGGATTATGCTCGCCCACGGGAAGAATATCAGGGAATTTGGCCCGCAGGGGTTCCTCCAACTCCTTGGAAACCGGTTCTTGAGGATGAATGAATGCGTCATAAGGAAAGTGCTCAAAGTACCGCTCCCCGAGAACCGGCGTTAAGCGGTCAAATAAATCCTGGTCCACTTCCGAGAGGGTAAATGCCACTCGTTCCGGTACGTCAATGGTCACGGAGAGCTCTTTGAGCTGAGGTGTGCCTTCCGCATTGGGCACCAAGAGTGAGACGGGTTCCGATCGTTGCCCGGAAGGCAATAATTCAATGGATTGCACCCTCTCCTGCAACCCCTCAATGGTTCCAGCCTTCCAAGCCTCATGAATCTTCCGGAAAAGCTCACTCCCTGTCACTTCCGATCCATCCGGAAAGCGGTGATGCGGGTTAACCAGGAGATAGGCTTGTTCCGTAATCTGCCAATCGGTGGCCAATCGGCCCCGAAGCTTCAAGTCTTCGTCCAAATCCAGCAACCCCTCAAACACGTGGCTCACAATATTGGAGCTGGCAGAATCCGCGTTCAAGATAGGATTGAGAATTTTGGCATCCCCGCTGGACGCCTCAATATAGGTGACCAAACGATCCGGATTACCGGCAGCCTGGTGTTCGTAGGTAGGAACCCAAAAATAGGATTGCAGCAAAAAAAGGACAAGAGTCAACGGGATGAACAGCAAAAGACGTTTGACAAACATAGAGGTCTACATCAACACCACACAGTTAATGCCTCAATGTTATCAAGAACCCCAAGGGGATGCTATGCCTGATTGATTGTCATCAACAAATCATGCCACCGGAGATGAAATATGCTCTCTAAAAGGTAATACGGGGAAGGGAGAAAAACACCGGATGGTAGCCAGGACCGGACATTCGGGTGAACGGTCTGACCGGATCTGACTGAGTTAAGGTGGCATGAAAGATCGCATTGACTCACAAGGGGAATGTTACCCATGACAGAGATGTGGCCCGGACGGGCCTTGCTACAACCGGTCACTCTTCCCCCGTTTGTGATGCAGAATGACCGCTCATGACCACCGTGTCTCAACAAGATGGCCTTTTCTATGCCTGGGACAGATCGACTTTCACTTCTCCATCTTCAACGACGGTCGGGTAGGATCTCACATGACTGGAGGGATTCGTCAGGCAATGTCCGGTTTTCACATTGTACTCCCACCCATGCCAGGGGCAGGACACCGTTTCCCCTTCAACATCGCCCTCACCTAAAGGCCCCCCTCTATGGAGACAGGTGTTATCGATGACATGAAAGGCTCCATCCACTTTAAAAAGGGCCAGACATTTCTCACCGGCTTCCACCACCATTCCTTTTCCTTCTTCCACTTCATCTATTTTCGCGATACGCACTAACTCCGACATAGGTTCTCCTCAACATGAACATGCGTTCATTTAAGATTTCTTCAAGGGATCAGTAATTTTTTTAAGTAAACTGGAAATGGAGGGCGCAGCATCCCCGTTCCCTTTTTCCGCCTGTTCGATATTGGCCGTCAGGGCTTTGGCAATCTGAAGAAAGGCCTGGGCTTGGGGCGACGAGGGATCATTGCTGACAATTGGAGTACCTTTATCTCCCCCCTCCCGGATAGCCGGATCAATCGGAATTCGTCCTAAAAATGGGATCTCAAATTTCTGAGCGGCACGTTCCCCACCACCAGTCGAAAAAATTTCTGTCCGTTCGTGACAATGTCCACAAACAAAATAACTCATATTTTCAATCACCCCGAGCAACGGGACATTCACCTTTTTGAACATCGTCATGCCTTTCCTCACATCCTGCAGAGCCACTTCCTGCGGAGTGGTCACAGTAATCGCTCCGGTCAACGGCACTAATTGCGACAAGGTTAAAGGCACATCTCCAGTCCCAGGAGGCAAATCGATCAGCAAATAATCCAGTTCCCCCCAGACCACATCACGAAAAAATTGCTGGATCGCCGAATGAACCATGGGTCCACGCCACACCACGGGCGTGTCTTCCGGCACGAAAAATCCCATGGAAATCACTTTCACTCCCTGCCCCTCGGCAGGCAGAATTTTGTCCCCATCCTTTCCAGGCTCTTTTGACACCCCGATCATCAGAGGAATATTCGGTCCATACACATCCGCATCCATTAATCCTACCGCATAGCCTTGCTGCTTAAGCGCAACTGCCAGGTTTACGGTAACCGTGGATTTGCCGACTCCGCCTTTGCCACTGCTCACCGCAATGATGTGTTTCACGCCCGGCAATGGATTCCCTCCAGGTTGATTGGGTGGGGTCGCGGGACCGGGCGGGTTTTGTTCATCAGCCATTCAATAATCTCCTTATGTCACAGACACTCATAATAAATTTCACATATGCGACGCAGTAGGTCGCCACCTTTCTCGCCGCCCCATTAGACCATGAATCAAAGAGAACCCGAAACCCTCACAGACTTAAGAGGATTTCGGGTTTCTTACCACACCTGCACAATTGACTAGAGGGATACGAACAAAAAACGACGGGCAAAGACACCTACCCTAGTTGGGTGGCAAACTTTTTACGCGAACGCCCGATGAGGGGTTCATGGTGATGGCGGCGATTTTCAGAAATCACCGGATCCAAAATTTCCCCACAGGTAATACACCGCCAACCCGAAAAATATATGGCCCCGGATTCATCGGCCACATCACCGAACTTATCTTGAATCATTATTCCCTGACAACGCGGACAATCCATAACAAGCACTCCTTCTCACAGGAAAAAGAATAATAAAATCAATGCGCAATTAATCAAGGAGAAAAGCAAACCATGTGCCGTAATATATTCAGCACAAGCATTTGATAAATATAGAATTTATTTAAAACATCTTTCCTGAAATGTTTCATAATGGAACAAATGCAATTAAATCCCATGAATTAAATCTTCATAAATCATTGTAAACATAACACTTTAACACACATGGCACAATTAGGTAACAACATAAACCAAAATGAAACATTTTTACGTTGTTTGAGTTATTCCATATTGTTTGACCTTCCGCCACAAAGTCGATCGCCCAATTCCTAACTGTTGAGAAGCGTCCTTCAGCCGCCAACCTGATTTTTCCAACGCCCGGCAAATGGCTTGTCGCTCCAAGGCTTCCAGTGATTCGGAATCCGTCCATTCCCGATGCTCCCAACAATACCGATGGAGGTCGGCTGGAAGATGCTCAAATTGAATCGTATCCCCTTCGCAGCACACAAAGGCATGCTCGATCATATTCTGCAATTCCCTGATATTGCCGGGAAACGGGTACCGGCTGAGCGCCGTTAAACATTGCGGGGACAAGCTGACAATATGCTTACCCATTTCGCGGTTGAATTTTTCGAGAAAGTGATTCACGAGCAGGGGAATATCCCCCGTTCGCTCGCGTAGGGGGGGCAGCACAATCGGAATCACCCGTATACGAAAATACAAATCCTCCCGAAACCGTCCCTGCTGAACAGCTTCTTCCAGATTCCGATTCGTGGCCGCGATTACTCTCACATCCACCGTGATCGTGTCATTGGATCCAACCCGCTCAAACTGCCCCCTCTCAAGAACTCCCAATAATTTCACTTGGGTGGCGACACTCATCTCCCCGATTTCATCAAGAAAAATCGTGCCACCATTCGCAATTTCAAACCGGCCCGGTTTATCAAAATACGCGTTGGTAAAGGCTCCTTTGACATGACCGAATATTTCACTCTCCAGAATGCCCTCAGATAGACTTGAGCAATTCACCACGACGAAAGGGGCATGCTTTCTCGGACTGTGGGCGTGTAACGCACAGGCAATTAATTCCTTGCCCGTTCCACTTTCTCCGGTGATGAGAACGGAGGATTTCGAAGCGGCGATGATCGGCAATTTGGCCATAATGTCCTGCATGCGAGGACACCGACCAACCATGTTATCCAGCTTGGTCTGCTCTCCCAGCCGATGTTTGAGCTCCGACACCTCTTCCACCTTGGCACTTAACTCGCGAACCAGCGAAATATCACGAATGACTTCGATTAACCCGATCAGCTTGCCTTCCTTATCCAATAAAAAGTCGGTATTAATGCTCACCGGAATATGGACGCCATCACGTCGACGAACCATCGCTTCAAAATTCGACACCCGCTCTCCCTGAAGCGCCCGCTCCAGGACACATTCCTTCGTCGAGCAGATATTACTCTGGATCAGGACATCACAGGCTAGGAGTGTCCCCGCCGCATCGACGTTGTACCCCAGCATCTTCTGCATCGCCCGATTCAAAAAGGTCACACGTTTCTGCAGATCAATCGTAATCACGCCGTCACTAATGCAATCCAGAATGATTTCGGCACCGTTTGAACGAGACGATGATCCCATTTCACCCATGACGTCTACGCCTCTCGTTACAATATCGACTTTCAATTACCGCCAATATCTCTTTTCTTTCATCCGCATTTATGGTAGGTAGATGCTGTGATGTCTTCCAAACCACATGACCCGACCCGTTTCCTGTTAGTGTAAGGCAACCCTATTCTGCTCCACAAACCCTTGCCGATAGCCATTTTGTCACTTTCCAAAAAGAACACAGTTCTCCCATCGGGCTCGCCCCTGGTGATGCAGGTGGTACACCTTCTTCCCATTCGGCGACTCAATGAGGGAGCGCCTTTATATGGAGCACTAACGTCTTCCGGGCACCTCCGTCGTGAGGTAAGGCACGTTACCGGATGATGACCCTCGATCCTGTCTCCATTTTGGCGGACCTTGCGCGGATCCCCTACCCGGACATTGATCCGGTGTTTTTTCGTATCGGGCCCCTGGCTCTTCGATGGTATGGCCTCATGTACCTTCTGGGACTGGCAGGAGCCTATTGGCTCATCAAGTCCAGAGCCGCCACAAAGAATGTCTCTCTCCCACCACAACAATTATCCGATCTTATCGTCTATGCCGCCTTTGGCGTCTTTCTCGGGGGGCGATTGGGATATGTGTTGTTTTATAACCTTCCCTTTTATCTGGACCATCCCCTCAAAATTTTTGCGGTATGGGAAGGGGGAATGTCATTTCACGGCGGGCTGATCGGCACATGTATCGCGATCTGGATCTTTTGCAAAACCCGCGGATTTCCTGTTTGGCCCATCGCCGACTTAGCCGCAGGAGCGGCTCCGATCGGGTTGGGCTTTGGACGGATGGGGAATTTTATCAACGGAGAATTATTCGGGCGGCCGACCGATGTTGAATGGTGCATGGTGTTCCCCCATGGCGGCCCTGAGTGCCGACACCCCTCGCAACTCTATGAGGCAGGCTTGGAAGGCGTTGCACTCTTTGTTCTTTTATGGATCATCAACCGCCGATCCACCCCACCGGGAACCATGTTTTGGACCTTCATCTGCGGATATGGAGTCGCTCGCTTTATTGTAGAATTTTTCCGTGAACCCGATAGTCATTTAGGGTTTATTTTCCAGTGGATCACGATGGGTCAGTTACTCTGCATCCCGATGATTGCGGTCGGCGTCTTCATGATTCTTCGGGGCTACAAACGGGCATAGGCCTCAAATCCTCACGCTTTTTTATCCGATTCCGAGAAATCCACAAGCAGCTCGCTAAAAACCCCTACCCCCGCCGCCTGGAGTCGCTCCCCCGCCGAATCCCGGAATGACCGGAGCCGAGGTAGCCTGCGTAGGGGCATCGGGAACATTGCCATACCGTCGGAGCGGTGGGGAATTCCAAATCACTTTATTACCGGGAGCAAGGTTGGCAGCCTCAATAAAATGTTTCTTTGCGCCGGCTTGATCGCCCATTTTGTCCATGCACAAAGCGAGATTATAGTGTGCTTCCGCCAGATCGGCTTGTTGTTGGACAGCAACTTGAAATTGTTGTCGTGCCGCTTCCCACCGGCCTTCGTCAAAGAGGCGCTTGCCTTCGGTCATAACCTGCAACACTTGGGTATCCACATTTGGAGGAGGGGCCAAGGCTGTCAACGGCGCTGGTTTGTCGGATGCGCACCCTCCTGCCGCCATCATGATGAAATAGACCCCAACGCATACCTGCATCCTCCAATTCCTCATTGCTTCCTCCTTCTTGTCATCTATGGTTCGTGTTGAAACATATTTTCCTCGGTTTCTGCAGTCACCGTGACCACTTCACCGAGCCGAATAAAAAAGAGTTTACACCCTTTGACCGCAGGACCCAAGCATTGGCGAGCGGCCCGCGCATAGGCCTGCCCTTGTTCCCGATAAGTCTCTGCGCGCTGCCCCACCGTGCGAGAGGATACGTGATCCGTTTTATAATCGCCAACCCATATCTCCCCATCGATTTCATAGACCACATCCATCACCCCCTCCATCACCCGAGTCCGTGGCAAGTGCGACTCATGTGGCCCGACAGGCCATGGCACCGCAAACGGAACCTCCCGACCGAGAATAGTCGCCCTCTGCAATTCCCGATACCCCGTTGAACCGAGAAAGTGATCAAAGAGTGCTCCAAGTTCTCTGACCATCTCACGTTTGTCCAACTCCGACTGCCCTGGTAACTGGCGTTCGCAAAAATCGAGGAGCGCACATTGAACCATTTCATGCTCATTCTGAAAATTCCACCGTTGAAGCACCCGATGCATCAAAATCCCGAGACGCTGACCGGTCCCACGTGAACCTTGCCCCCTCTTTCCCCACTCCGGGGCCGATTTCGTCTGATGCAGCATGGAGGGATTGAGGTAGGCCTCAGCCTGACTGGTCTGTTGCCATCTTATTTCACGTGCGTCCCACTGGGGCGTCGCGATCATTACCTCACCGCTACCTTCTGGATCAGCATGGTGCTTTGGGGGGGGCCAGGATTTCAACACCGCGGGCGTCACGACGGTGTGAGGAATGCAGACTCCTCCCACCCGCACAATATCCAACTCCGGATTCCCGACCTCTTCTTCAACAATCCCCTGAATAAGACTTAAAAAACTCTCCCCACCCACTTTCGGAAGTATGCCCCCTGACAAGATTAAGCGCTCCCTGGCCCTGGTCATTCCCACATATAGCAGACGTCGCTGTTCGGCGGCTTCTCGAATCCGTTGCTTTTCCCACAGAGGCACCTGGCCTGCATTCCACACAGGTGGCAGCGTACAACCGTACAATCCGCTAATCCAGTCAAATGTAATCTGTGCCCCGCGCTCCAGTCCTGTGGCCTTCTGATGCAACCCGGGCAATATCACCACGGGGAATTCGAGGCCTTTGGCTTTATGAATCGTTAGGACACGGACCGCGTCCAACGTCTCTTCGGCCAAAGGGGCTTCCGGCTCTGAAGGATGGGTCATGAGGGAGTCGACCAAGCGCTCCACCCAGGCAGAAAACGAGAGAGAAGGCATGGCCGCCTGTTCACTCATAAGGTCACGAAGCTTCCAGACATTCACCACCGCCTGTTCACCATGGTTCGAGGCGGCGGCCAATTCCACAAGAGGAAGTTGTTGAAACAGGTGATCGAGCAATTCCGGAATAGGCAGTCGATGTGCCTGGGCATGAAGCCAGGCCAGTCGCTGGAACAGGCCCTGAATGACTGACTGTTGGGAACTCGCCCATGCACTAAGTTTCTGAGCCTGCCGGATATCCAACGGGCCAAGTTGCATCACATCCATAACCTCCCGATCCGTCAGCCCGCCTAACGAAGACCGGAGAATGCCCACAAGGGCCAGAGCGTCGGTGGGGTCATCCAGGACACGAAGCACATTCACCACATCAATCACTTCCTGACGCCGGTAAAAATGCCGCTCACCATCGGCCATGCAAGGAATGTTGTGGCGCTGCAAGGCTTCAAGATACACCTGCGCATTGGTAAATTTCCTTAACAACACCGCGATATGCCCGGGGCGCAAGGAGGTTCTCACTCCCTTCTCCATAATCCACTGGCTTCCCGGCAGCAATTGTTCTTCAATCCACCCCGCTAACCATTCGGCTTCCACCCGTGTGGCCCGCTCAGCATCCCATTCGTCTTCCCCTTGAGGATTGGCCATGACACAGATCTCCATTCCTGTCGAGCCGGAACCCGGCTCTCGCATCCGTCCAAACGCCATGGGGACATTGGGGGGTTGAACATTGGCTTGAGGAATGAATAACCGGTCAAACACGGCATTGACAGCTTCAAGAATGGCCCCATCACTTCGAAAATTGGTCAGAAGAGTACACACGATCCCTCCATCATGCGTCACTTTGTCCACGACCTGATCAAACGCCTCGATATCAGCTCGCCGAAAAGCATAGATCGATTGTTTGGGATCACCCACAATAAACAGCTTCCCCGGCATAAGCTGGATATCCCGCCAAAACTTCCCGCACTCATTTGGGCGCTCACCTAGATAAAGCAGAATTTCATATTGAACCGGATCCGTATCCTGAAACTCATCAACCATTATGGCCGCATAGCTCCGTTTCAATTGTTCTCTGACCATAGGATGATCCCGCAGAAGATCTCTGACCCGGATCAAGAGCCCATCAAATCGGATCCATCCCTTCGCCGAAAAACCCTGGCGAACTCGTTCGACAAACGGCCCAAGCACATGAAGGACCTTTCCCAACAGAACTTCATTGACCTGCAACAGCTGTTGCGCAGCTTGAACCGCCCGCCTGGCATCTTGAAAATCCGACGCATCCCACTCTACCGGGGCCTTGCCAATGATGGAATCAACCAGGGCTTTCTCCTCATCAGACAAAGGGAGGCTCATGGATGGCTCCCCATAGCCCACCCGATCAAATACGCGTTCAGCAAGAGATAAGAGCTTCTCAATTTTTCGGGGTTTGGCACGATCATATTGCGCCAGCAATGATCGGACCTGATGCTGTTTACGCTGTAGCCACTTCCGAAAGGCCGGAGAGGAACCTTCGGCACACACTTGCTGATCCAATTCAGAAATAGAAATCTGATCCTGACAGAGGGAGAAGGCAAAGGATCGAATCTCTTGCAAACCCATGTGACTGAGCAGGTCCTGCCACTGAGCATGTGCGGAACCTTGCGCACCTAATTCCTGTTCCAACCAGGCGTCCCACGCATCTTGAAAAGCCTCAAGAAATTGAGTCCCTTCATCCTCGTGAAAATGAGGATCGACCCTGGCTTCCAAGGGATACAGACGAAGGACATGAGCGGCAAAACTATGGAGCGTGGCAATTTGCGATTTCTCCAGATCACGCAAGGCGATCCGAACTTTTTCTCTCACATGCTCCGTGGACACCTGATAGCGTTGCTTGAATTCCTCCAGGGCGATGCCACCTGATCCCCCAATTCCAGGGTCCGCCTCACAATCAGCCAGTAGCCCATGCAACCGGTCGCGGAGCCGCGCTTTCATTTCATTAGCAGCTTTATTCGTGAAGGTCAGGGCCAGCATGTCCGTCAAACGTAAGGGGTGTGGCTCCCTCAGAAGCGCATGTATCAGTCGATTCACCAACAACGTCGTTTTGCCCGTCCCGGCTCCGGCCAGCACGACGACATTGCGATCAAACGTGGTTTCCGCCATGAGTCTCGCATCGGCATCGGGAAGAAGCTCGAGATTACTCATGGGTGGCCCGTTGCTTTCGTCCTTGCCGAAATTCTTTCGCCAGGGGAATTCCGTGCGCTCTCACCCACGACGGATGATGCTGCGACCGACAGGCCACCGACCACGGGCAGTCACGACAATAGGAACCGGGTAGAACAAAGAACTGTCCGGCGCGTATGCCTTCGATCCAACGACGAATGGCCCGCAATAATTGTTCACCTGTTGGCGTTATCCAGATCGAACTGTGAAACGATGAAAAGGTGAGAGGTGCAGGATGTAATGGACGGATAAACCGGAATTCCACGGCAAGACTCGCAGAATGTGGCGCCATCATTTCTTTGGAATGCTCTCCAGAATGGCCGGATGGGCTTAAGGAAGACATCAGAGAATATAAAGGAGGTTGTAACCGGCGACCACGCAGGGCTTCATTGACGAGATCGGGCTCATCTGTTCGAGGCGGCAATCCACCCGAAAATTTATAATCCACAATACGAGTCCTCGGGCCATCGGACTGTCGGTCCACGCGATCCACTCGTCCATGAATCTTCAGCACGGTCGAGCCTCCCGGCACCTCGCTGACAATTTCACCCTCGGCTCCGATCTCACAATCCACCGGTACCATGGTCTGATCGACGTACTCCTGTTGATCATGCTCGATCATCGCACATACCACAGCACCTAATTGCGTCTTCATTTTTTCCCACAGGACCACATACCCTTTTCCATAGTGCGTCGCATATGTATCGCACACCTGATCAATAATCGAGACGACCAGAGAAGAGAGATGAACGGGCTCTATTGGGGAGACCGGCCATTTATGATCGATAAGATAGCGATAGACGTGCCGAAGAATGGCATGCCCCAACTCCCCCCAAACCCGACCTGGCATTTCCCGCGAAATGGGCTCTCGTACATTCCGTGTACGCAGAGCATGTTCCATCCAATACCGGAAAGGGCATTGGGCATAGCGTTCCAATGCTGTCGGTGACAACCCCCGGGACAAGAGCTCCTGCCAATGAGCGCCTTCCACGGCCATGATCCCATCAAACGATCCCGCGCCTGTGGACGTTTTTTCAAGAGCAGCCACCGCTTTGAGTCCATGGCGAAACAATTCCCACCAGAACGATGGCTCCCTAGAATCTATTTGGATCGACCGCCCCTGAAGCAGATACCGCAGGCGCGTTTCCTGTCCGGTCTCTTCACCCGGAGAAAAGTATGGAATCCTTACCCGCTCAGCCAGACGCAACGGCACACTGATCTCCGACCCGGAACAGTCCGGCACCTCTTTCATGCATTCCGTGAGGAGAGGAGACGGCAGCAGCGGACGCCCTTTGTGATCAGCACGTTGATAAATAAGATACACCCGGTCACGAGCTGCGTGTCGAAGCAACGCAAATAAGAGAGCTTCTTCATCAAACCCATTCATTTTTTCATCAATTTTATATCCAAGACTTTCCGCCAACACCCTTCGATCCCCGTCACGTAAAAATGCATCCTCCCGAACCACACGTGGAAAAACCCGATCATTCATTCCGAGAATAAACACGGTTCTAAAGGCATGGCCTCGCGCCGCCATCGCATCGAACACCTGCACCCCTAAGAGGCTTTGTCCCGGAATAGGCAGTCTTGTCCCTTCCAAGGCTCCGCGAAACACCTCCACCCATGCCCCCCACGTCACTGGAGTCCCGACCCGATCCAGTTGCTTTAACTGCGTCATGACCTGTTCAAATGCTTGTGCAAGACTTGTCGAATGGGCCTGATCCGGCTCTTCCATTTGAGAAGATGGCTCTTCTTGAAGCAAGGAAAGATGTCTATTCACGAGTGCTTCAAACGCGAGAGTCAGTTCACCAATCGAGCCTGATTCCGGAAGAGCCTGACAATCGGCCACCAGTCGACCCACGACGTCCGCGCACTGTTGTAACGCGACCGACGCCTCTTCCAGCGGCACTCCGACCTTCCGCTGCCAGTCACCAATGGCTTCCGGGTCATTCGCGACGGCTGCAAGACGTCCCCAATCTTCCCGACCTTGCATAACCCGCCAATGACGAATGGCCTGGCTCCAGATGTGCTTGTGTTCATAGGTGGAACGTCCGTTGACCGACAGGCATCGATAATAGGGAGAGGTCACGACATTCAGCAGTGCCTGCCAGGGATACCGCTCTTCTCTCAAGCCGGCAATCTGCCACCAAAGCTTGGCGACCGGCTCTTCCAACAGAGGCAGGGTCCCTGTGGTGCAGAAGGGAATGCGATGCTCCTCAAACACCCGCCGCAGAAATAGCCCATATGGCTCGAGTGTCCTGGCCACCACCCCGATTTCATGAAACGAATGCCCTGTCGTTTCCACCGCATGCAGAATGGCTTTGCAGGTAAACACCAGCTCCCCCTGGCTCCCAATCACATTTACCACCTGCACGGGGGGCGAGGCGCCCGTCCCGGTCATTAAGTCGAACGGTTCGTGCCTAACCTCAAGAGGTTGGTACACCACTCCGGCTTTCAATAAATGTCGATCGAGAAATCGTTGGGCAAATTGATAGGCAGGTTGATCGGTAAGCGGAAAAAACACCTTCACGGAATTCGTGCGTGCCACTTCTTCTAACAGCGAAAGCTGAACTTGCGTGATGTCGTAAAAACCGTAATAAAAAATCTTCGAGAGTCGGGCAACAAACGGCGACATTCCAACCCAGGGAATCACCGAACTGGCCAAATCTTCCGGCAATCCCACCCCTAATTGTCGGCTCAAATTCCCGATGGCCTGCTGTAGGTTCAGTAAGCCAGCGAGGCGAGTGCTCGCGATTTCATCGAACAGACCCTCTTCCACCGCATGGAGAGCCAGGTGTGGCTCAACTTGGGCTTCCAGTAAATCCCGAAGACTCCGCCATACGGCCTTTCTGAGACCTGCTGAACCTTGAAGGCCCGCAAAGGGTCCGACGGTCTGCCCGCTCTTTTCCAAAAGTACGGCTAGAAGATATTCATAGAAAAAGTCGCCGACGAGTTCTAAAGAAGACACCCCGGCTTTCAGCGAATCCAATTCCGCTTGCTCGACATGAAGATGGAGAGCGAACTGGTGGAATGTTAGAACATGGAGATCGAAGAGCGCACAGGAATGCTCGGCGCACAATAACCATTGGAGCCTCCTGCGCAAGGATCCAGAAGGCACAAGAATGGCGAGCGGCGCGCGGGAATCAGCCGATTTGATCTGCTGGACCGTTTCGACAAGAGCTGATTCGAGGTGAGGAAAGAATGGACCGCTGACAAGGGTAAACATCCGGACTTTTAGTTTCGATCGGAGGTAAGGCGAAAAGACCGATCCTGCCGATTGCTAGCCGGTTTCTGGTCCTATGAGTTCCCCATTACAATCAGGGCAACTCCAATCCCCGTCAATCAGGGACATGGGATCCCCACAGAAAGAACATTCCGGTGGAGGACCGGAAGGGACCCTGGGAAGGACGGGCAACTCAATATCTAATTCAATTTCGTCTTCGTCTTCATTAGGCATATGAAAACCCCGTTTATCTTACGCGGTCGTTATCTCCTCAGAATGTGTATGAGGAGTTGTTGTAGAGATGAAATCCTGAGATTAATCCTCAGTTTCCTCTTTTTTAGGTTTTGGCTTCGCCTTCGCTTGCAGCGCTTTCTCCGCGCTCTCCCGGGGTGGAACCCCGATAAAAGTCAACCGCCCATTGATCAGGGTTGCTGGCACGGCACGAATAGCATGTCGCTCCGCGAGTTCTTGACCGGCCTCCGATGTAATATCAATCTCCCGGTAACTAAAACTATATTTGACCCGCATGCCCTTCCACAGCGTTTTTGCATTTGGGCAGGCTGAACAGGATTTTGACACCAACAAGGTCACATTCGCCATTGCATTCACTCCTCCGTAATAAACTTCCCAATATGGTCATGTTAGCACTGACGAAAATAGGCGGGCAAGGTAAACCGAAAAAACCGCAATTCACGTGCCACGAGAGAACAACGTAAAAGAAGACGGCAAGATGGACATGCAGCGCGGCTTACATCTTGCGAGGTTCGAGTTCGATGATGCCTTTGCGAATGGCCAGGATGGCCGCTTGGGTTCGATCAAACACATGCAGTTTATGAAAGATATTGCGGACGTGATTTTTAACGGTCTTTTCACTCAGATCCAGGACGTTCGCAATTTCCTTATTTGTTTTTCCATCCGCCACTAATTGCAACACGGTGATTTCACGGTCGGTGAGATCGTGTTCCAAAATTCCCCGTTTTTTGCCTTTGCCTTCAGACAACAAAGAGAACTCGACCAGAATCTTACTGGCAACCGATGGATGAATAAGAGACTCGCCACGGGCAATAGTCCGGATAGCAGCCACAATTTGCGCGGAATCACTATCTTTGAGTAAATATCCGGTAGCTCCGGCTCGCACCAGATCAAAAATGTATTGCTGTTCTTCGTACATGGTAAGGGCCACCACCCCGATGTGAGGAAATTCCCGTTTAATAATTCGCGTGGCTTCCACCCCCGTCATGCCCGGCATACTAACATCCATGAGAATCACATCAGGCATAAGCAGTCGGGTTTGTTCGACGGCCTCTCCTCCATCTTTCGCTTCCCCTACGACCTGGATATCGTCCTTAGTTTCCAGAATCGCGCATAACCCTTCCCGCACCACACGATGATCATCAACAATGAGGACTTTAGTCGTTTTGGGCATAAGGCACCTTTTCCTTTAATACCAGAGGAATGTAAATTTCAACCTTCGTGCCGGTGCCGGGTTTCGACACCCACTGCACGTTTCCGCCTAACATTCTCGCCCGTTCCGTCATACTTCTTACTCCGAAATGATCCCATTTTTCAGGATTCTGCCCCTCTGCCTTGACGTCAAAACCCTGGCCATTATCTGAGACAGTCGCTTTCAAGACATCTTTCTTGAGTGTGACTTTTACAATCACCTTGGTGGCTCCGGCATGTTTGGCCACATTGCTTAATGCTTCCTGGACCATGCGAAAAACAAAGACTTTCGCTTTCGGATCAAGTTGAGATTCATCCCCACTCCCTTCAAACTCCGTCCGTATCCGGTGCTCCCTTTCATAGGCCTTCAGATAGTTTGACAACGCGGGAATAAAGGCTAAATGATCATATTGCCCAGGGCGAAGGTTATAGACCACCTCCCTGGCCTCTTGAATGGCATGCTTCAATTGCACGGTCGTCTGATTGAGCATCGTCAAACACTTGTGGGGATCCTCAGCCACCAATTCACGAACACGCTCCATCTTCAGGCTTACTCCTACCAGAGTTTGCACCAGACCATCATGGATCTCACAGGCAATGCGCGTGCGCTCCTCATCCACCGCCCCTTCGGCTTCCTCTTTGACATACAAACGAAACAGCGATTGATACCGGGTGAGGGTATTTTCGATTTCGGCAGAGGCCCGGATTCGGGCTTCAATTAATTGCCACATAAACTTGGCGCTCGCGCCTCCCACCAACGCCAAGTGTGGGGCATGCGACTCAAGCAGGGTCTTCTCCACATCCGGATCGCCCGTCACGTCGATCACCAGATCCACATCTTTGATCTTGAGCAAATCCTGATAGCGGCGAAGGACGGGAATCCCGATTTTTTTAGCGAGACGGACGCCCATGGTGTGCGGACGAATTTCACTTAAGCCTACCACGGTAACCAAAGGGTCCTCCGCAAAGATTTCCATAAGCGCGGTCCCGCCATGCCCCCCGCCAATAATCGCCACCCGGCTGGAGGTCACTTTTGACTTTGATCGCCGGGGATTACGTTTGGTGATGCGCGGGGAACGAGGGGAGGGTTTGGGGGATGGCATAGACACCCACTTTCATGATCGGAATAGGTGGAAGATCTTTTCGAAGAGAAGATCCCTACCCTTGTCACGTTATGACGCGGACAAAACTGGGGGACTCGCTAACCGCCACAGACAAATGAGCATGAATCAGGACATCCTGCTGTCTTGGGTTAGTGCCCGGATGGTATCCATAAACTGGTCGATGTCTTTAAATTCACGATACACCGAGGCAAATCGAACATACGCGACGGGATCCAATTCTTTTAAGGCCCGCATGACTTCCTCTCCGACGGTTCGGCTTGGAACTTCTGTTTCTCCAAGGTCCTGAATACGTTTCTCAATCCGATCAACTGCCGCACCTAACGCGCCAATACTGACCGGCCGTTTTTCGCAGGCCTTTTTGAGTCCCGCTAAAATTTTTGCCCGATCAAACGGTTCTCGACGATTGTCCTTTTTGACCACCATCGGCAAATTTTCTTCGATTCGTTCGTAGGTGGTGAACCGCCGCTTACAGCCTAAACATTCGCGACGGCGCCTGATCACTTCCCCTTCACGTGCGGTCCGCGAATCAATGACCTTATCTTCTAATTGGTCGCAAAAAGGACATTTCACGAAAGAGCAGCCCTTACCTTAAGGATGGAAGGCGGTGGAGGAAGGTTAGTATGGATGAAAGATCGGAAATCGTGAGCACAAGTCTTTGACATCCCGCAGAATCCGTTTATGTAGGGACGCTTCCTGAGAATGCTGGATGACCTCATCCATCCAGGAAAGAATCTGCTCCATTTCGGGTTTCTGCATGCCACGGGTTGAAACCGTTGGCGTACCAATACGAATGCCGCTGGCGACAGCCGGTGGCTTTTCATCAAACGGCACCGCATTTTTATTGACCACAATGCCGGAGGCATTGAGAGCGGCTTCAGCTTCTTTCCCTGTCACGCCTTTAGGTGTCAGATTCAAGAGGAACAGATGATTTTCGGTCCCACCAGACACCACCCGATATCCCCGCTTCAAAAAGCCATCAGCCAACTCCTTGGCGTTCGCCAGCACTTGTTGTTGATAGGTCTTAAAACCAGGAGACAGGGCTTCTTTGAAAGCCACCGCTTTGGCTGCAATGACATGCATGAGCGGACCACCCTGCAGTCCAGGGAACACCATTTTGTCAACGGCTTTGGCATGTTCTTCTTTGCACATAATCATGCCGGAGCGTGGGCCACGCAACGTTTTGTGGGTCGTGGTGGTGACAAAGTCAGCATAGGGAACCGGGCTTGGATGCAACCCGACCGCAATCAATCCCGCAATGTGGGCAATATCAACAAGGAGGTAGGCACCAATCGATTTCGCTATCGCCTGAAAACGAGCGAAGTCAATAATTTTGGAATACGCACTGGCACCGACAACAATCATACGAGGGCGTACTTCCTGAGCCTGCCGTTCTACCACATCATAATTGATCTCCTCAGTTTCCCGATCTACTCCATAGGAAAACGCCTGAAACAGTTTTCCTGAAAAACTTACACGGCTGCCGTGAGTAAGATGCCCACCATGGGCCAGATCCATCCCTAAGATGGTGTCTCCTGTTTTTAGGACCGAAAGATACGCGGCCATATTGGCTTGGGAACCAGAGTGTGGCTGGACATTCACATGCTCACACCCAAAAATTTCTTTGGCTCTCGCAATGGCTAAATCCTCAACCGCATCCACATGCTGGCATCCGCCATAATATCTCCGGCCGGAATAACCCTCCGCGTATTTGTTGGTCATCAAACAGCCCTGGGCACCAAGGACCGCGGGACTGGCGTAATTTTCCGACGCGATAAGAACTAAGTTTTCCCGCTGTCTCTTTTCTTCAGCCCGGATAGCCGCATACACTTCATAATCAGTGTCACGGATCGCTTTGAGTGTTCCGACGGAATGTCTCATCGCTTACTCGACAACCGCTTCGTCGGCCTGATCTTTTTCTGATCCCCCTTCAGGGGTAGCCTCTTCTGCAGCTTTCTTCACAAGGGTCACATTAATCTTGGGAACCACATCCCGGTGAAGCTTGATGGCAACCGAAAAGGTCCCTAGCTCCTTGAGAGGCTGTGGCAAGTGAATTTTCCTTCGGTCCACCTCCACGCCTTGAGCCGCCAATCGTTCCGCCACATCTTTGGATGTCACAGACCCGAACAGCTTATCGTCTTTTCCGGTCTGCACTTCAAACGTCAGGGAGATTTTTGACAGGGTTTTTCCGGACTCGCCTAGAACCTCCAATTCTTTTTTGGCCTTTTGGTCAATCTGCCGCTTGATATGCTGCAACAATTTAACCTGTCGCTCTTCAGCTACGACAGCTTTTTTCCTCGGGAGTAAATAGTTCCGTGCATACCCTTTTGTCACCGTCAATACATCTCCCAAATACCCTAAACCTTCTACATTTTCCTGCAAAATAACCTTCATAAAACACGTCTCCTTAGCCTGGCGAATAAGGGAAACATCTTAAGACTGGGTGTAGAAAAAGTCAATGTAATTGCTGCATATATCATAGAATATGCTTCTTTTTCATAATCGGAGGTCAACCTACGGAAATGCTTACAATAACCAGACATTCCATGCAGAATTTTGAAACAACCCCTCTAAAAATATGCTATGCTCCTCCATACTTAATAGACGTTAACACTTAAGCATTAACGCTGTTGTGGAGGCTCAAAGGTTGAGACCATCGACCCTTCACAGCCAAGGCAAACAATAGATGGGTTTTTCATCTACCATACTCCTCTTTAGGTCGGAATAGCACCATTATGAACCAACTCACCCCCCGTCCGTTTCAAACCAACACACTGTCCAATCTTCTCCTTCTCACCCTATTTGCCCTTAGTCTTTTGGCCTTTCCTCAATTTGCTATTGCCGAAGAAGAACTCGCACCCCAACCCTTCTCGGACCTCAACCTTCGCTTTTCCAATCGCCCACTCACCCCACCTGCCTCACTCATTCTCCAAACCATCCCGCTCACCGGACTCTCTGTCGCCCGCCCCTTTGTCGCCCCGAACCCACAAGCGGTAATTTTTGAGGATGATCACCGACAACGGGTCGCCGTCCTCTCGACCGATAGCTCGGGGGCGCTCATACTCTATTTACTTGAGCCTCTCCCACTTGATCCCAAGCTACCGGCCCTGTTTGAATGTGCACACAATCGAGGCTGTGAGGCCGATCGAACCCCACTCACCGGAGGATTGGGATGTCTTGCCCTCTGTATCAAGGAACTCCTGGAACTGTCAGCACTGAATCAATAATTTTCTATGAAACTCTACGATCTTCTCAATTTAGCCACAATCCAACTCAACAGCGAACGGGAAGTCGCCATGAGCCGTGGATTAGACGCACCTTTAGAGATTGCCCAAGCCCGACACCTCCGCACGGTCGGCTCCCTTCACCTCTATAGTTGTGATGTTCCCCCGGGAAGTACATTCCTACCCGACATCCCAGTGACCCTATTGCCGGGCAACGATATGGAACCGACCGAAGGCTATCTCCTGGGGTGGCAAAATGGATCCCTCATACTCCAAACATTTGATCACGTCGGCCAAACCCTTAATCGGTGCACCCTCATTCCCGACACATCGGGTTTCCTCGAAACCGGAGCCACACGGTTGGCCGATATGGCCAGTAAGCCTGATTCCTTTACACTTGGACCTGCCGAACGATTAGTGCCCTGGCTGGATCCTGAACCGCCCTCCAATCAAGAGGCCGCAAGAGACAGCATCCCGACCACAGTGCTGACAACTATCTGGGGAGACACGCGGCAAACACGCTGGACAAAGCTGACGACATTAATCGTCGATCAGGTTCGGAAAAATAAACGAATTCTCCTGGTGGCTCCGGATCATCACACCGTTGATCAATTAACGGGTGCGGTCGCTCACGCCTTAAAAATGGCGGCCTTGCCCTATCGAAGTTTGCTCTGCCGGTATGAACTGCCTTTAGTAAAAGATGCGGGTGGGATGCTTCTCCAGGACTTTGGCTTTGAAGCACAGATGTCTCATTTTTTTGCCAAGGCCAACGCCAAAAAAGTCTCATTGCGAAAAAAATATGACCGGTTCAGGGAACTGACTCCAATTCTGGCCTACAAACGCGACAAGCAAAAAGATCTGAACGAAGTAAAATTGTTGGAATGGCGATTACTCACCCAGCTCAGTGACTGGCAAGGGAAAGTCAAAAATATCGATAAAACGCTCCGGGACTATGAGGCCCTTCCCATTTGGACACGGATGAGTATGCAGGTAGCCGGCAAAAACATCGAGACTCTGGCCGAATACCGGGAAATTTACCAAGGCAAAATTCTTGGACTCATGAAAGAAGTCGAAGTTGCACAAAAGCGAATTAAAGAGTTGATCCCCGAAGCGACCGTTCCCAAAAACCTGCGACCGGAATACGATGAATTGAAAGAAGAAATCAAACGATTGGGCGGCACAAAAAAAATTCGGGAAATGCTGGCCGCTGGAGAAGGCACCAACCGCCAAGCCTTCGCACAAAACAAACGCATCATAACCTGCACACCGGGCCGCATCCTTACAGACCCGCTCTTCCGAAAAGTTCCGTTTGATTTACTGGTTATTGATGATGCCCCACGCATCCCTGCACCTCTTTTGCTTGGTGCCACCGGTACCATTCGTGAGCGAATCATTCTCAGTGGTGACACCTCCGACCTGCTGCCTGGAGAACCGGGGACGACGGCTTCTCCTGGCCGCTGGCCACAAGCCTTTCTGGAAACCCTTCTGGGTCCTTCTTCTCAACCTACCAGCGTGGGATAACTTTACAAAAAGTTCCCTCATGCTTGTCTCACCGATGTCTCATGCAGGAATCATGGCTGGAGGGGATAGATACAAAAAAACCTCAACAATCGAATAACGACAACTTGACCGCATTTCTATAAAAGATGATAATCGCATTCACGTGCCGAAGTGGCGGAACTGGCAGACGCACTAGATTCAGGGTCTAGCGCCCTCCGGGGTGTGCGGGTTCAAATCCCGCCTTCGGCACCATCCTTCTTATCTCTTTCGTTTTTTCGGGTCTCCTAAGAGTACTCCTTCATCAACCCGTTGTTTGAAATGTTTAAACTCAGGGACCATGAGAACTGCGGGAGAAAAGAATTCTTTTATAAATAGGAGGACGTATGAAATCAGGAATACTTTTAACATTCTTCGGACTCATTCTTTTCCCTGTATTTGCTCTGGCCCAGGGTGGTGAAAACATGGAGCCGAAGTGCCAAAAATTAGCGCATGAATTTGCAGAAAATCCAGAGTCTCTCAATGAAATGCAACTCAGGCAACTACAATTCTGCGTGACTCAAATTATCGACCGGCGCTATAAAACCGATCCTCCCGATCTACTCAGAGGGACGATCATTGAGCCTCCCGTTTCTACAGAAAACCCAGACATGAAAACTCCCACTCCATAAAAACATCCAGATAACCAATAATTAAAGGGTCACTCCCTCCCTTTTAAAGAGAGCATCAGAAATTCCTGACGTTAACAAAGACAAAAGTCCGAGTTAGCTTCTAACCACGACATCCCTCCCTTTCCTGCTGTCCGTTGCATCAAATCATGTAACGTCGTTGGACATCCTTTCCAGATAGTTGCCGTTATTCCCCCGGTTAGACATAAGCCATCTAGAAATATTTGACAGGACTTTTTAGGAATGGAGCGCAACCCTCCGCATGAGTAATCTGGGAGTGTTGAATAATTAAGATTAACAAGGACAAATTTGCCCAGGATTAAATTACTCATCAAAGGCTCCGGGTC
This sequence comes from Nitrospiraceae bacterium, assembly GCA_020632595.1. Taxonomy (NCBI): domain Bacteria; kingdom Pseudomonadati; phylum Nitrospirota; class Nitrospiria; order Nitrospirales; family Nitrospiraceae; species Nitrospiraceae bacterium. The sequence goes on from JACKFF010000010.1 coordinate 117,211, forward strand.
GGTTCAAAAAAGTCCGTCCAGCAAGGCCGCAGCCGTTTTTACGCGCGGAGCGTACGCTGAGTACGTGAGCACGGAAAAATGGCAAGAACGCCGCTGGCGGCTTTTTTCAACAGACCCAATCTGGCAGATAACCAATATTGAACCAGGAGATAGTCATGTGGATAGATGAAATGGATACGATTCAAACGTGGGTCAATGGCGAAGAAATTATCCTCAAAAAAATTGGCCGAGAATATTCGTACCGTCCAGCAAATGAAACCGGAGATTGGCTGAGGGGACTCCCGGAAGGGATGGTGTGGGCGGATGCTCAAACCCTCTTTGAAGACTCCCTATAACCATTCTTTTCTTTTTGCTTCGTCCGGCCCGATATCCCATTTCCTCTGGTACAATCAACCCCTTCTGCAATCTCAACCTGCATGGATGCTTCTTCAGGACACGAGTTGTCCTCCATCCGCAACTCCCCGGAATACGGACTATGCTCTTTATTTCATGGCGTTCGAATCCACAACTATGGATTGTTCCTCTCCATTCTCTATCGGGTCTGCGTCACAGAATCAGATTGGCGAAAACCAACGGTGATCCAAAGGGGAATTAAGAGGATTCCCAGCAGCAAGAGTCCGGTAATCCACGCCTCACGCCAGGGCATCCATGCGGGGGCAGGACTTCCCACCAGCCAGGTTCCGATACCGGTGAGCAAACAGAAGATGGACAATGCCGTAAGCCCCATGGCCATAATCGCCCGCCAAAATCGCCGAACTCCATTTCGCTGCTCAGATTGAACCCGCAGTTCGATGGGGCCCCAAAATCCCGGAGGACGTGCACGCCGGTAAAAGGTCTCCAAACGATCGAGATTTTCCGGTCCGGTGAACCAGGACACGGCGATACCAATCGCACCGGCTCCCAGGCCCATGATCAACAACCGCAATTCCTCTTGCTGTCCTGGAAGTGCCCACAGCAAAAGGGGAGCCAAGAGCACAGAAGCCGCAATACAGGCTAATTCGCCCCATGCCGTAATTCGCCACCAGATCCACCGAAGCACCAACACTACGCCCATTCCCGCTCCCAGCAACAAACTGATTTGCCAGGCAGTTTGAATCGATGACAACCACGGAAGAATGCAAAGGGCAATCACGAGAATCAGCAGGTTACTCGCACGGGCAACCCACACCAGTGCACGTTGCGAAGGTTCGCGCTTGAGCCACCCCTCACAAATGAACCGGCGATAAATATCATTAGTCCAATAAGACGCCCCCCAATTCAAATGCGTATCGACCGTGGAAGCCAGGGCCGCCAACATTCCGACGACCATCAACCCTTTAATTCCGGGTGGTAACAGTTCATGAATGCCTTGCACAAAGGTATATTCGCGAGCCGCAATAAACTGAGGGCCTATCATTTCCGGTGGTGGTGGAAATACTACAAGTAATCCCAAGGCCAAGGGCAACCAGATCAAACTCCGAAGCACCACTTGGGCCACGGTAAACACCACCGCCGCGACCCGCGCATCGTGATCGCTGCGGCATGCCATGGATCGTTGAGCCAAATACCCCGTCCCATCCGCGTTCATTTGTAGGAGCCATTGAAATCCATAGACCAATAACACCATCATGGTCGCATCCCTGGCCCCAAAGGGAGTAAAAGCCAGAATCTCATTCCCCGTCAGTGGGTACCCAACCGCCGCCGAAAACTGTTTCTGAATGTGTTGAGTCAAGGACGCCAAGCCTCCCACATGATCCACCACTACCCAGGCAAATGCCCCGCTGGCAACGATCCCGATTCCAAATTGCACCAGATCCGTGGCGACGACGCTTCGGAGTCCACCTGCGGTGGAATACAACACCGTCACAGACACAATGGCCCCGATCGACAAAAGATTATTGGCCGAACGCACCCACACATTGTCCGCCTCCAACCCGCCAACCGTAAAAGGGACCCCTCCCCATTTCACCATGTGAACAAACACCTCAAAAAAGCCGGCAGGAAGCCATTGATCCCAAAGAAGAAATGGTTCAGCGAGTCGAGTGGCCGCCAATAGCACCATAGCGAGCACCGTGCAATTGACAATGGTGCCGAAATAAATGGCTTTGATGCCACGGAGCGCCGACGCTGCCCCCTGGCCATAACGCACTTCCGTCAGCTCGGCATCGGTGAGCACCCCTACCCGCCGCCAGCTCGGGGCCAGGAGAAACCCCATCAGGAGAAAGGCCAAGGCAAAAATCCATAAACGCCACAATGCGAAAATGCCGGCCGTAGCCACCAACCCTGTAACAAGCAGTGGAGTGTCAGCCGCAAACTGCGTGGCCGCCATGCTTAATCCGGCCTTCCAGCCCGAAAGACTGCGTCCTGCAAGAAAATATTCTTCCAGATTCTGGGATGCGACTGCTCGCTCTCGAAACCCCGCTTGCAGGGCATAGAGAATGAAAACGGCGAGAATCGCCCAATCCCATCCAGTCATAATTTTTGGCTCATCATGATGGGTGTACTGTCAAAAAAAAATGCATTCAGTCTATTAAACAATGTTTCCGAATTTCCAACCCACCACCGGCAACGTTACTCCACATACCACAAGAACAAACCCAAGCCCTGTCACACCCCATCCGACGAGCGTGGCCCGATCCCCCAGCATGACCGGTGTTTCTGCCCCAAATCCCATCCCCGCTGGAGGCCACCTCTGTGTGAGACGAATACGTGACCCAAGGTACATAACATAGGCTCCCATTCCCACTGCAGGCATACCTGCCAACATGGTCACGACCAACAGCAACATCCTGATTTGATGACCCGTGGATTCCGTCAGTTTGCTGTCCGGCTTGGTGACCTGTGAGAGATACTCCATGGTGAAATAGACTAAGGCCCCGCCAAAAACAAGAAACGTCACCAGCATCACCAACAGGAACAGTCGATTAGAAGACTTCATCATATCTGAGAGTTCTGGGAAGAATCCGTTAACGTCCACAACGTTTGCTTGCAGCTTTCCGGTAAGCCCTGGGAAGTGATCGTCTCATAAAACACGCGACACCGACTCACATATCCATCCAAATGGACATCGCTAAACCAATCCATCTGCCACAGTTCTGAAGAAAGCAAATGTTGCTGTTCGACTGGTAAGACATAGGCATGAGCCGTTATTTTAGAGCCATCTGAGCGGTAAACCTCAAGCAATTCTCTGCGATAGACCGGGTCTTCAAACCGGTCCAGGAGCTCCCAAATTTGATGACTCATTGAGCTATAGACGCGACCCTGTGTCAGAGCGCCTTCCCGGGCCACCATTCCCGGATAAATGCGGTCACTAAACCGGAACTGGGCGAACCCCGGCGCTTCCGCGGCCACCCATGGCAACGCCAGGCCGGTCACCGCTTCCATCACTTCGGGAAATTGCAACGTCCCATAAGTAAACAAGGCATCACTCATCTCATGATTCCAATCGAATGACCTCGGATGATTGGCCGTAAGCATGGGGTTCTTTTGCAGGCGACAATTTAAGCTCCATGCCAATTTTCACTCGGGAACAAGACTCATCGTCGCCGGATCGCTTCGTGTCGTCGCCCAAGCCACATACCGGTGGCAAGCCATAGACCTGCAATGGGCAGGGCGGCAAATGCCATGTGAGACAAGGTCATTCCCCAGCTATGAAGGACGGAAACAATCCCTGTCCCCGTCATATCAGCTCCTCGATGAACAACCGTATCAATCACATTTTTCGCCTGATATTTTTCTTCACGTGAAACGACGGTAAAGAGAGTTTCTCTCGTCGGCTTGGTGATGGAAAATTCCCCCGCACGCCGCAGGACACCAAACCCGATCAAGACCGGCAGGACTGTCAGCAAACCAAACACCCCAAATCCAATCAATGATACCAGGGGCATGACAGCCAACATGATCCCGACGCCAAAGCGCGTCAACAGCCAGCCTGTCGCGAAAAACTGGAGCGTGAACGCGAACACATTGATCCCAAGATCCACCGATGCGAACAATTGCATGCGATCTTCCGAACTCGGCATGACTTGGGGAATTAATATGGTTTGCTGCGAATATAAGAATGTTGACAGAATTGAATAACACATGAGATAGAGGGCAATGCCTTTCAAATAGGGCGAGCGAACCATGCACACCACTCCTATCCATAAGCTGGGAGGAGTGGCTTCAGTATTCCTGATGGAAGAAAGGTGTCGGTTTCCCAGATCAACCCCATGATGACCGTGATACCATTTTAACAACGCCATAATGCATCCCACCGCAATCACTAAGAAGCCCGCTGACACCAGGAGTAACCCGGAAACTCCGACCCCTTTTACCGCCATTGCGGTGATAAACGGGCCTGTCATAGCGCCAAGACTGCCTCCGGCGGAAATACACCCAAACAGTCGCCGAGCCGCATCAGTGGGAAACACATCGGCCATAAAACTCCAAAACACCGACACAACGAATAAATTAAACACACTCAACCATACAAAAAAGATCGGCCCAAAGGCTTGCAACCCGACTCCACTTTGCAAAGCCACAAAAAATGCCAGAAGATTCAGGATGAAAAACACATAGACAGTTGGCAATAATCGACGGATCGGAAAATGCCCCGCGACCCAGCCAAACATCGGGATCACGGCTAGCATCGTGATAAACACAACTGAGAACAACCACGGGAGAGTATGAGCCCCCGAGAGCACTCCCATTTCATCGCGAACCGGTCGCAAAATATAGTAGGCCGCCAGCAGACAAAAAAAATAGACAAACGACCAAATAAGCGCAGGGAGTTCATCCCGGTCAACCGGTACCACCCGGCTGATCGACCAATGAAGAAACTGTTTAGAAGATTTCACCATTCTGTAGAAATTCGTCTTGGTCACTATAACTGAGCCGCATCGATGGGTACATTATGACGAATGCCATCCTTAGAGTCTTCAGACATCACACTTCATATCGCCCCACCATGCGTTTTCGATACCCATAGATGGATTTTCAGAAAAATGGAAATGGGACTTAAAAATTGGAGAAGAATCGCAGTGGCAATGATTGAAACCAATGGGAAAAGCCTAGAAACGACCTTTCACAATCCCCATCAGGATTCTCAGAATCCACCACATCATGATTGGAAGGTGAAACCCCAAGGGTTCGCAAAAAACCGAAAATTGCAGTTAGTGGGAAGGGGAAAAGGATAGGAGATGGGTGATTTCAGGATGATCCAGGATGGCTTGCACATGAGCCAAAAGCTCCTCCTGGTCTTCGGTTCGTTCAACTCGCTGTTGAATGACGCATGCCACCGTATTCAACGCGGCGTGCAGTGTATCAGAGGATGCGGGAGATGGAGAAAAGCCGAGGTGTCCCAACGAGCCGAAGGAAGGCTCAGGATTGGTACCCGAAATATCCGGCCATTCCTTCTGTGATGCCAGGGGAGAATGAGGAGGCCGTTTTTCTAGCTCAGACAGCATGTGCTCAAGATCATTTAAGATAAGGTCAAGATGCTCAGCCTGACATTCTTCAGACAACGCACGGACATAAATATCCTCCCGGCCACTTGAATCTAAATGAATGCGGTATCGACCCTTGCTAAAAGTTCCTACAGATTCCTCTATGGAAGCAAACTGCTGACAAAGAGTATCCCGTAAGGCCTTTGACGGTGATGCGTCCACCTCACCTGAGCCGTTGCGGGGCAGTCCCTGATCCGACCCGGTTATTGCCCTATACTGAAGAACTCCCTGTCGAAATTCTTCGAGACGATCAATGAACACAGCTACTGTCATTGACTCCCATTCCCTACCTATTTGTAAAATTGGACCTTATATGCGGATGCACCAGGGGCAAACCCCGACAGCAATCCACAGATTGAAACCATCTGCCAACCGGGAAGCACTACTCAATTTTTAGAGAGAACATTGCGACAGGAACAACTAGAGCAGATCACTGAGGACGCACCATCTTCCTGCGATAATCAATTCTTTAACACAGAAACTGCCAGGGGCACAAGTCAATCAAGATCCATTGCTAGATTCCCAAATCTTCAAAAATTGAAACCTATCCCTAAGACCAACACTCAAAAAGAACCAAAAGGCTCCAGCACTATATAAATCCTGACAGAACGACTCGCGAAAATTCCTACTCCTCAACAGTTCTATCTCAGGCTATCTCGTATCGGCGCCTCTTTAATTCTAATAAAACATTCGACAACAATCCCCTTGCCTCTCCTGCCCGATTCCTGACTCACCTGACCAATAATTTTTTGCACCCTCTTTACTATTGAGTTCTCTTATCTTTCTTAAGATAATGGGCTTTCCCGTCACTTGGACCTTCACCTCAAGGGGGAGACACCCACATGAATACCCCGCTCAATACATCGCAAGAAAGGTTTGCGTGAGCAAGCGGACCACCAACCTGATTCTTGTTGTGTACTTGACCATCATTTGGGCGGCGGTCATATTTCGAATCGATTACTTTCCCTTAACCTGGGTCCCCATGTATAGCGTGTACGAACCCAGCGAAACCATTTCGACAAGCATCAAGGATAAAGCCGCCATTAAGAAAGGGTTTCGTGTCACCCACCGCGATGGATCAATCAGTTATGTGTCGTACAAGGACCTGAATATGCCCAAGCCTAACTTTGGTCGGTTATACAACGCCATCATATTTGGACATGATCCCCCAAAACATAAACAAGGGAATACGTCCCTCGGGTCAATCAACCGGTGGATTCGAGGACTGGATGACAATGAGCGCAACTTCTCTGTGGACTGGGAGTGGCGAATGTTTTGGACCATCAACAAAACGCTTCGATTGGAACCTGGCGACCCACAATTCATCACCCGCATTGAGTCCTCCCATCAAAAACGAGTGTACAAAAAAGCGGATTTATTAAAGGGCGATACCCACAAGGTCGAGATTCAAACCAACACCGTTGTGATCGACTGGCAAGAGCAATGGATCGAAAGATGGAACCATGGCCTCCTGTAAATCCCTAAATCGAATCTGGAATCAATTTTTCTTTACCGGATTTTCAGGGGAAAGTCTTGGCCTGTTACGCATGTACATTGGGATTGGACTCCTCTTCTTCCACACGTATCAATTTGCCACCGTCCTGACGCTTAACCCGATTGGGGCCATGTATTACTTTGTTGAGCCCATTTGGTACTTCAAGTTGTTAGGTATTCAGTATCATATACCCGCCCTGTCGTTTGTGATGTATATCATTCTCATGTGGGCAACGGTATCGATGATTATAGGGAAAAACACCCGGGCGTCGATCCTCGTGATCATTCTCTGTATTTTTTATCTGAAGGGCGTGCGGGATAGCTTTTCAGGAGACGTGCACCATCGGTATATCATTCCCATGCAGATTCTTTTTCTCTTTTTGCTTTCCAAGTGCGGAGAAGTCCATTCTCGTGATGCCAGGCAACGTCATATGCACAAAGACATTCAGGAATGGGAAGCCAGCTGGCCCATCAAAACCATGCAACTGTATGTGGCGCTGTTTTATTTCTGGAGTGTGATTGCTAAAGTCCGAGTCTCTGGATGGGTCTGGTTTGCCGGCGAAGGCAGAATTCAGGAAGTCCTCATCAAACGATCCGTTCGATGGGGTGTGAACGATCAAGGAGAAGTCGTCAAAAATGGGCTCAGCTTTGAGCTAGCCCAGCACCCGGACCTCATTCAATTTTTCGGAATTCTCGTCCTGGCTTTCGAACTCGGCTTTCCCCTGCTTCTCCTCATCAAATCCGTCAAGTTGCGGCTCGCATTTATTTTGGGTGTTACCGCATTTCATATTTCCACCTTTGTCTTGATGGACGTCAACTTTTTATTAATTCCATTTGTCTATCTGATTTTCTTTGACCTTGTTCCCATTCATCAATGGCTCACAACCCGCGCATGGCCATTATTCAGGCGAGGTCCCTCTATAGCAGGGTAGGCCCGAAAGCCTCACCCATGCGGAAATATTCACCTCCACCGTATTATAATGGGATATGCCATGCCAGATATACCGTCACACAGCAAGGAAAGATCTGACAACTAAGAGGAGCACGTGAAACAGGGATCTCTCATACAATCCCACCAATGGGGCCAGCACGCGAAGGTGATTGTCTTTGACGGGGTGTGTAATTTTTGCAATGCGTTTGTCAATTTTGTCCTCGAGCGGGATTCCCGAGGATTATTTAAATTTGGAACGCTTCAATCCCAACCGGCACAAGCCATTCTTACTCAATTACACCTTTCCACCCAGGACTATGAAACATTTTTACTCCTGGAACATGGGAACGTCTTCACAAAATCCACTGCTGCCCTCAAAATTCTTCGCTGCCTACCTGGAGCTTGGCCCTGGCTGTACGCCTTCATCATCATTCCCCGCCCTCTTCGAGATATGGTGTACAGCTTCATCGCCCGGCATCGCTATCGGTGGATGGGAAAATCGGACACGTGCCGTGTGCCTACTCCGAAAGAACGGGCCAGATTTATTTAGCGGAACCTGATTGCCTTCCGGACGCATCAGTTTCTACCGATGGCCCTCCTTCACTATGTCTGCCTTCTACTAACATTGACTGAGGAAACAGTTCTTCAAGGTCACAGCTCTCTTGAATACAGGGAGCGCCATATTCGGCAGAACCCGTCAGAACCCGTAGATTGGGTCGCAGCTGAAGGGTCCCCGCATGGTGGGTATGGCCACACAAGACGGTGATCTGGCAATCCGGTCGTTTCCGTGATGCGTAGAGTAACACCTCGCCAACCGCCTGGCAGGCAAAATAGGGAAGCCAATCATCATTTCCCATTTTCCCCTGATACCAGCAGGCTTCTTTAAACGGCGGGACATGGGTCAGGCAAATGACGCGCTGATATGATGACAAGACCTCATCCAAACGATCCCGCAAATAGCAAGCCGCCTCATCTCCCAACGCACGGAGTTTGCGTAACACTGCCTCCCGATCTAAATCCTGAAAATCCGCGATCAACCCCTGATCACTGAGCCTAACCGGGGACCGATGATAGTTCCCATAGCGCCCGTCTCCCCATCCGTCGTGCCCGACCAACGCCGTCGTCGGAGTCAATTCAACCAATCCCCGTGTCGAAAGATAGGTGAGTCCCGGCTGAATCTGGCACCAGCCTTTCAAATCATGTCGAACTTGGGAAACCGACCCATAGTAAAAATCATGATTCCCCAGGACGAAATATAACGGCGCGTGAATGGCTTGACGCATTTCATGGAGCAGCGGGGTCAGCGATGGAGCTTCAGCAATGTCTCCGGTCACAAAAACGACGTCCGGCTGCTGAGCACGAATGGACGAAAAAAAAACCTCCCGCCCCTCGAAACCCAGAAAATTCAAATGGATGTCGGTCGCCCACACTACCCGCATATGACTTGCTCCTCTCATCACCAGTCAACAGTCTGGCAGAAAATCTTCCAAGCCTATAAAGAGGCCAAACAAAAAGTAAAGCAAAGAATGTCAGGGGAAAAAGTCACTCCCGCCTCTCCCCCAATGAAACAAGCAGTGGCCCAAGAAAGCAGGGCGTGGTATAAATTTGAAGCCTGACACTTCCACCTCACAACTTCAGTCATTTTCATGAGCAAGGAGTAACGCATGTCTGACTCGGCCATAGGTTCAACAGGGAAGGAACTCGCCACATTGGGTGGCGGCTGCTTCTGGTGCCTCGAAGCCGTATTCGATCAGGTCAAGGGCGTCGAGTCCGTAGAATCCGGCTATATGGGCGGTAGTCGCCCCAATCCCACTTATGAGGCCGTCTGCAGTGGAAACACGGGTCATGCCGAGGTGATACAAATAACCTTTAATCCCGGAATCATCACCTACCGGGAACTCCTGGAAATCTTTTTCGGCACCCATGACCCCACCACGCTGAACCGGCAGGGGAATGATGCGGGCACCCAATATCGCTCTGTCATTTTCACCCATTCATCAGCACAAGACGCGACCGCGCACGAGGTCATTCGCACGCTGACGGAAGCCAAGGTCTTCGACGATCCCATTGTAACTCAGGTGGAACCCGCCTCCCCCTTTTACATGGCCGAAGCCTACCACCAGGAATATTTTGTGCAGAACCCGTCACAACCTTACTGCGCCTACCTCATTAATCCCAAAGTGGCGAAGTTCCGGCAACGCTTTTCAGACAAGCTCAAATTCTCCTGAGCACACGGGGATAAACAGCTTCAGGATCGATCCTGTTCAGCGACCGGAGGAAAAGCGCCCAAGCGTGTCCCGCAGGCCACCCCACAGGTCCGGCTGTAAGGTCACCTGATGGGGATACACCATAACCGGCTTCCCCGGTAGGCAAAAGGGTGGATCAGTCTTTTCAAGACCAACCGGTTCGGCAATCATCGCCTTTTCTGAGGGAGGTCCCATTTGCTGCACCACTAACTGTACCCGTGGCTCAAGAACACACATCGCAGGATCTGTTTCAATCTCCTCACCTTTAGAAACCATTATCCGTACACGATGACGATCCTTGGCAAACACCACGTCACCAACTTTGGCAGGCCCATCCGGGCCTATAGAATACAGAAATACCGGCACCATGAGGACGGCGAAAACCGCAAATCCTATTGATATGAGGGGTGTCCGGGAATTGCCCGAAGAGGTTTCTTCAGATGAGGGATCCATATTCATCTCTACACCAGGACCTCCGCATATTGCCCTCGCTGTCCCTGATTCATCTGGATATCATTTCATGAACCATGGCATGAAGCACACGCCGGAGCCATCCTCTCTTCCACTAAGATTGCCAAACACATCCCTGTTGGAGTGGAATGAGCATGTCAAGAAAGCGTTCCTATGACCTTTGAGGAATTACGAACCCGTTGGCCCTGGCGGCCCATCCGAAATTGTCCGGGACGGCTTGTTCTCCGTAGGTTGGAGCCTCGCGTTTCCTTCGAAATGCTACTTGGCAGAGCCTGTTCACCTCAAGCCTTTTCCAGCCCTCAGGCCAAAGATCGAATACTCGTCTGGCCGCTACAGGATGGTGGACTTATTACCTATGAACAGCCGGATGGGCGCTTAATCCATACACTCAACACGCCTGCGGGATTTAGCCGGAAACTCGCCCAATTGGGGATTACCCTCATCAAAACCAAAAACTTTGACAAGGAATAGGTCCGCAGCGTGAATACAAAATTAATGTGGATTTTTACGAATGCGGAATCGATATAAAATCGGAGAAATAAACAGTTCGAACACCATAAACGCACCTGCAGTGGCCATTATGCCGATAGCCGACAACGACAGGGGTCCCCATAGCCCCAATAGGGGAAAAAGGCTTTCCGGAATTTGATCCAAGCCCAAGGCCATTCCGCCTGAGGCATAACCCAACCGTCGCTTGATAAAACTAGAAAGGCAGTCGCCGGTCATCGCCAACCCTCCCGTCAACAGCCCTATGTCCCAGGGCATAGCCAGGACATCCGCCGCCAGAACCGTGCCCACCAATGAAAAAACCACGCCGCGATAGGTTTTCGAGGGTCCCAACCACGGCTGCCCATCAAAAAAGGTTGCTCCCCCGTCAAGAGGAGCATTCCAACGCCCTTTCATAAGCAGCCGCCCGAAAATCGGGGCGGCATTGGCCGCCATAATTAACAAAAAAACCTGGAGATAGACCATGATGATGCTCGGCAACAACCGCACACACAGGAGGGGCGAGGGAATACACACCATCGGATAGGATCTGGCAGGTCGGTCATCATTCGCACGGGAACCACCTTCAGGCCAACCTACGACTAGAGCTCGCGAACAGTCTCAAAATCAAATAATTGACGATCGAGAAGATGACTGGGTATGACCTTGGACAGGGCCGCAAATACGCTGTCGCCCGAGCCGGGATACCGGATATCCCAATCCTGGAGCAGGGCCTTCACTTCTTTGCGTTTCAAATTTTCCTGTGAACCGCACAGGTCGCAGGGAATGATGGGAAAGTTTCTCATTTCCGCATAGCGGGCCAGGTCGGCTTCCTTCACATATGCCAATGGTCGGATCACCACATGTCGTCCGTCATCAGATCTCAGTTTCGGCGGCATGCTTTTAAGCGTTCCGTTAAATAACATGTTCAGCAGTAAGGTCTCCATCATATCGTTACGATGATGGCCAAGAGCAATCTTGGTCGCGCCCAACCGTTCCGCCAACCCGTACAGGATGCCACGACGCAACCGTGAACAAAGCGAGCAGGTCGTCTCGCCTTCGGGGACCAGCCGTTTCACCACCGAATAGGTATCGCGTTCTTCAATATGAAACGGCACACCAAGCCTCGTGAGATAATCCGGCAGCACATGTTCAGGAAATCCCGGTTGCTTCTGATCCAGATTCACCGCAATCAGTTCATAGGACACCGGAGCACGAGACTGCATGGACATCAACACGTCCAACATCGCATAACTATCCTTCCCCCCGGAAAGGCACACCATGACCTTATCGCCTTCTTCAATCATGTTGAAATCGGCAACAGCCTGCCCCACCATCCGGCACAAACGGGTATGAAGCTTCTCGCTGGATCCGGTCAAATGGGACAATGGTTGGATGGGTTGAATATTCTGCAACATAGCTTCGACTCTACTCCTCATTTCTGAAAAAGATGTATTCGTTATAATTCACAGAGACGTGCAACAGCTCCTGCAACCGGCACGATGTCCGCATTCTACCCTCGGAAACAATCAAAGAGATAGACAGTCAGAGTCGGAGCAACCTAATGGAATGGCAGGAATGGCCGGGGGAAAATCGTGTCACGCACCAGTTGAAATTAAGACAAGGAAGTGGGACCGACTGAAGCACGACCAGGCAACATCAAATCTTTCGTTGCTTTTTTTTACCCGTCTTGGACGTGTGGCCTGTCCCCCAAGAGGCAGTATCGACCAACGATAAGACTTGAGACGCTAAACTAGCCTCACGACCATAAAAGCCCTTGGTATGAAAGGAGTCTTTCAGACCTAAACAATCGTAATCCAAATGATGACACAGTTCGTGCAACAAAGTGCGCAAAAACGTGCGAAAGGCGACGACTTGATGCCGTTTTGCCGTGCGCATCCACACTTGAATACGCGGGATCCGCCGTCCTTCCATGGGATAATACAGCCCATACAGTTCCATCCGGGGATTGGAGGGTCGGATATCCAACAATTCAAATCGAATAGGCCGAATATGGAGTTGGCTCGTTAACATATTCAGAAGGCGTTGAGTCCATTTTTGTGTGCGCAAATGACTTTCGGCCTGTAACGCTTCAAATATTTTTCGCACGACCGGTCGAACGACAGAGACATTGGGCAATTGAAAATCCGACACCTTGTCGCTTGCCCGGTAGATTCGCTGCGCCTTGGCGTTAAGCTGGTGGTAATAGCCGAAAGGCATGTCTTGGTCTCCATTCTGCTTAGTGAAGGTCTTCGAGCACCCCAAAGAGTAGCACCCCTTGAACCTGACGGAAAAGACGGGAGATCTACTGAGGCAAATGATGAAATTCTTGTTTATTTACAATGCATTGCCTAGAAATTAATCAACTTGAAATTCACGAGAAAATATAGATAAAATTACGTATTTTTCAAAAAAGTACCCGGCGTAAGACACCGCCTATGGGTTTCTCATTTCAATAAACATAAAGACTAAAAAAAGTCTAAAAAGGTGAAGAATTGTCAACAACACAAAAAAAGCTCTTGGCTTGGATAAGAGGGAAACCCGGAAGAACGAACGTTTCTACAAACAGGCGGAGTGAAGGTAAAACAAAAACGCCAACTCCATGACGGAATCGCCGGTGCGCTTATTACGGCAGGCGTCACACTCGTGTACGACGTGAATCCTATATGGTTGTCACCTCCGGGAATCCTTGGAATCACATTTTTGCAAAGCCGGTTCACCGGGTTTTGCCCGGTCTATATTCCCGACACAACCTGTCCTGAGGAATAGAAGCAGGCCAGGTATCGGCGGGGGATGGTCAAACATGACCGGATGTGGTGTTTGGAGGAAAATGAATAACCGGCAGGAAAGTTTTGAGAACACCGCCAGGCCACAGCGACTTTCAAAAACCTCTGTGGGCCCCTATTTGGATCAGGTCAAAATAATATTTTAACAAGAACACTCGCAACACCTGCGAGACTTTCCCCAGCAACGAGCCCGGCAGCCAGCGCCATGACAAATCGTTCCGCCCAGGTTTTCACATACCTCATTAAAATGGCCCCAAGAAAGGCACCGAGAAAGAGGGATACAGAGTTCCAGGCAGGAATGACAAACGCCAGACCCATTGTCGAGGCGCTGGGGATCCATCGGCTAATGGATGGTGGAACAGATTGATCGAGAACCACCATCCCCACGCCTAGTAAACCCGCAATGCTCATGGCCAAAAGACTTCCTGGAGGGATAGCCTCTGTACCGAGTTGAAAGACCTCCGCCACAGCCTTCCAGGTTGCTACGGCAGGCGCCGGCCATTCGATGGTTAACAACATGGATTGAGGATCAGGGATGAGCACCAGATATACCGCACTGCCCACAAGCGAGCCCGTTAACACTCCGAAAATTTGTGCCAGAGCTTGAAAGCGCGGCGAGGCGCCCAGGAGCAGACCGGTCTTCAGGTCGTGAAGAAGATCTGCGCATTGGCCGGCCGCTCCACCGGTGACGTTGGCCGCCATCAGATTGGTCGTGACATGACCCGGAATGAGGAAACCAAACGTGAGTTGTGTAACTTTCCCCATGGCACCGATCGGCGTAATCCCGGTTTCCCCCGAAACTCGACCCGCCACAATCGCCAACACAAAAGAGAGAAGGACCGCGAGGACCGCAATACCCATTGAAATGTTGAATAACGTTATCTGGGTCCCCACCGCAAAGACCAAAGCAATACATAGTCCAATCACAAACCATTGCCGTGGAATGACAAAAGGATCATTCGGGGTGAAAAGAGATGCTGGGGTTTTTCGAGAAACCATGTTACCGGTCATCATTGTCCCCCAGGAGCAGGCAAACGACGTGAGCGAGGCCATGACCATCAGAGTCACCCCCGGCCAGAGCAACCATTCCACCAGGGGTCCGAACCAGTAGCCGTCCGGCGTCAGATTTTCCGCAGGAATCCAGCCCCGAATTAAGACCCATGGACCAATGATGCCCCAGGCAAGGATCGCTCCAATGAGCAGGGAGAGTCCGGCGCGAAGCCCGATAATGGCCCCAAAGCCCACCATCAAAAGCGAGGGATCGAGAACGAACCCAAGATTGGAAAGGGACACAGTAGATAACCCGGTCTTGCTGAGCGCTCCCTTAAAGGGAATGGCCAGGCCCGTTGCCATTTTAGGGATTGGTAGAATAGCTTCGTTGAAAATTTTTATGACCCCGGCAATCCCGCCAGCCGTAAGGAGAACTTTCACGCGAGCCAGGGCTTCCCCCCCTTTTCCGTAAATTTCCCTCACGGTTTCCGCTGTGGCAACGCCGGCGGGAAACGGCAATCGGTCACGAATAAGCATTTGTTGCCGGAGACCGACCGCAACCACAATACCAATCAGGCTAACGGAAAAGACCCAGACAGAGAGGAGGGACCAAGGTAATTGCTCGCCCGTCAACATGGCCAAGGCGGGAATCGGGGCCACCAGGCCTGACGAGATAATGGATGCAGCCGAAGAGGCCGTGGTTTGATTGATATTATTTTCGAGAAGACCCCAGCGCTCGGTTTGGGCGGTGGTTTCGAATATTTTCCAAAACGCATAACTGAGTAATGCTGCCGTAATAGACATATTAAATGTCCAGCCAATCTTCAGCCCGCTATAGATATTGCAGGGGGTAAGGAGCGCTCCTAAGACCATCCCGGTGACAATGGCACGAAGCGTCAACTGTGGATGGGTCGTATCAGGTGGAGGAAAAGTAGAGATGGGCGGATGAGAAGACATCAAACCAGGAAGAGAAATAAGGAGAACATCCGCATAGAGCGTGCAACGAACATCCTGTCGTCTATCCTCAGCGAAGAAGCCCTATGGGTCATCATGGGGTTCACCATGGCGTCGGACCATGTCCTCGAGGGTATGAGGAAAAGACGTTTCTTCAATCGGTTGAGTAGGAAAATCATTATCGGACCCTAACGTATCGCGATCTCTCCAAAACACCGGCTCATTTTGCATATACACGACCAGTAATTTCGCAATGGCCTCGAGTCCACTCACATGAGTCCGCTCATACCCGTGAGAAGAATCGACCCCAAACGTGAGGAGGGCGGTCCGAATGTCGTTCCCGGCCTCTACGGCCGACGCACTGTCACTTCTGTAGTCACAAAAAATGTCGCGCTGAAACGTAATGTCATGTTCTACACATAAGGCGATGAGCCGCCTGACCAGATGATAATCAAAAGGCCCGGCTGAATCGGCCATAGCAATCGTCGCACCAAATTCGCTCGAGGCTTGAAAGGGAGCGGGAGTGCCGTTATCGATCGTAATCATTTCTGCAACATCTCCATGTAAGATCGCCGAGGCCCCTGACCCAACCTCTTCGGATATCGTAAACAGTAAATGGCAATCCACAGGAAGCGTGGCCCCTGACTCAAGAATGGATTTGGCAGCAGCCAGGATGGTAGCCACTCCGGCTTTATCGTCCAAATGCCGCGAGTTGATAAATCCATTGGGTCCGACTTCAGGTGAGGGATCAATGGCAATGAAATCACCAACATGAATCCCGAGTCGCTGGAGATCCTGTTCGGTCGATAAGGGCTGGATACGTCCGTTGACGTCCGTCACAGTTTCATCGAGTCGAATTTCCAGATTCTTCCAGGAGACCGGTTGCGTATCAATTTCGTCCCCATAGGTGTGGCCCGAGGCTTTCAGGGGCAGGATGGTGCCACGATGCATACTGGTATCGGAAAAGACGGTCACACGGGCACCCTCGGCAAAACGGCTGGACCAGGTTCCGATTGGCACAATGGCCAGCCGGCCATTGGTTTTGAGCCATTTGACCAGAGCCCCCAGCGTATCCAGATGCGCCACAATCGCTCGATCAGGCGTACTGACTTTTCCTGCCATGGTGGCTCGAATGGCTCCGCGCCGCGTGAGTTCGAAGGGAATTCCTAATTGTTTCAGCTCACCCGACACCGCATGGACAATTTGATCGGTATAGCCGGTCGGACTCGGAATCGCCAAGAGTTTTTGGAGAATATGAAGGAGGTACTGCGTGTCAATTTTTGAATCGATCATACAAGTCCCTATCACACCCAAAGAACTACTTCAATTTTGTGGGCGTTTTGGTTTGAGGAAATAACAGGTCAATAAATCGTTCCGCCGTCGGTTGCGGTTCATGATTGGCGAGACCCGGTCGCTCATTGGCTTCAATAATGACATAGTGAGGCTTGGAAACTGTCGTGACGATAAAATCGAATCCCACCACCGGAATAGCCAGCGCTTTGGCGCCAATCACCGCCGCAGCGGCTAAATCAGGATGCAGTTTTCCCGTCACGTCATGGATCGTTCCTCCGGTATGCAGATTGGCCGTCTTACGCACCGTGATGGTTTTGCCTTTGGGCAAGACCTCTGTGAGGGTATAACCCCCTTCCTTGATACACCGCTTGGTTTCTCCGTCCAAAGGAATGCAACTCTCGCCGCCGGTCAATCGTGCCCGTCGCTGACTCTGCCGATCAATCAATTCGGCAATCGTATGATGTCCCGTCCCGGTAATTCGTGGTGGTCGTCGAACGGCAGCGGCAACCACTTCATAATTGATCAACACAATGCGTAAGTCCTCACCTTTCACATACTGTTCCAGAATAACGTGATCACCATATTTACCGGCACGGGTGATGGCGGACTCCATTTCCTTGACTCTACGCACATCTACACTCACGCCGGCTCCCTGTTCCCCCGTTGCCGGCTTGACAACAATGGATCGATACTGGTCAAGAAATTCGCCATTGCGCTTCCGCCCATTGGCCACTCTCTGAGCGGGAACGGATAGGCCGGCGTCTTGTAACACGCGCCGGGTAAGCGTCTTATCCGCACAACGGCTCATCGCAATCGCCGTGGTCAATTCGGACAACGATTCTCGACAGGTAATGGACCGCCCCCCAAACGTCAAGCGGAAGTAACCATTCTCGGCATCCAGCACATCGACGTCGATGCTTCGGCGTCTGGCCTCATTGACAATAATGGTGGCATAGGGGTTGAGGCGCTGGTCCGGTGAGGGGCCTGCAAACAGTTTTTCATTAATAGTATTTCGCGTTTTCACTGCAAACACAGGAATTCGTCCGAATCCCAGCTTTCGATATAGGGCAATAGCTTCATGATTGTCATGCAGCACCGAGAGATCGACATAGTTGCACCCGCGGGCTTTCATCCGTTCGGCCGCATGACGAATCAACGCTTCCCCCACTCCGGGATGGTAGGCTTGAGGGTCAACGGCCAGACTCCAGATGCTACTGCCTTTTTCGGGGTCGTCAAAAATCAAGCGATGATTCACAGCTAAAATGACCCCAATCACTTCATTTGTGGCCTGGTCTTTCGCGAGGAAATAGCAGAGTTTTTGGGAGCGGCGATGCCTCATAAGGAGATCGCTGTCGGCCGTGACCATGCCCCGTGCCGCATAGATCCGATTCAAAGCCGTGACATCGGCCTCCGACTGGATGGGAGTGATCACCATGTCTGATTTCTGAATGGCAACGGATTGATAATCACCCAACCACAATCGAAACGTATGGGATGGATCCAGAAACAGCTTGTGCGGGCGCAGGGCCAGGACCACATGAGGATCCCGTAAATAAAAGGCAATATCCCGGTGCCCGGGACGTTCCTGCATCAGGGTGGAAGCCACCTCTTCGGGTCCTGTAAAGGTGTGGGCAAAAATGAGCCGCCCCCAGCCGCAATCCAGGACCACCTTTGGTTTCACTCGCCGGCCCTGGTAGGTCGCCGGCCCAACTTCCCAGTTTTTGACCGTCGGCCCGATCGGTCGTTGGCGGGGGCTCGTCATGTGGAGAGCTTGCGTGGCCTTCAAAACATCGCGATCCTTAGATGCCATGGGACTGAAGCCACAGTTCCAATAACCCAAGCTGCCAAAGCTTTGACCCACGTAAAGGCGTAAGATGGTCATCCGGATTCTTTAACAATTCATCAATATAGTCCCGCTGAAAGATCTCGCGGTTTTGACTGGTCTGTGATAAAAGCACCTCTTTCACCATGCCCAGATACGGACCCCGCAGAT
The DNA here is from genome assembly GCA_020632595.1 of Nitrospiraceae bacterium. NCBI lineage: Bacteria > Pseudomonadati > Nitrospirota > Nitrospiria > Nitrospirales > Nitrospiraceae > Nitrospiraceae bacterium. The sequence continues at coordinate 136,320 of JACKFF010000010.1, forward strand.
ATTTCAAGGCGGGGACGGGGAAGTACCCTTTGGGCCGATCAATGACCTCTGCAGGAATCACCCGGCGGGCAACTTCTTTGAGGATACCTTTCCCCCCTTGCGCAATTTTCATTTCCGCAGGCACTCGTGCCGCTAATTCGACGACTTCATGATCTAAGAACGGCACTCGCGCTTCCAGGCTCCATGCCATCGTCATGTTGTCGACACGCTTGACCGGATCGTCGACGAGCATAATGGTCGTATCAAGCCGTAAGGCCTTATCAATCGGTCGAGAAGCGCCCGGTTCGGAAAAATGCGTCTCCACAAAACGCTGACTATGATCGTCTCCATGAAACCGTGGATGAACGACTCGAAGAAATTCTTTCTGGTCGCGATCAAAAAACACCTGGCGATATTCATCAACCGGATGTTGACTGTTCAACAGTGGGGGATACCAATGATATCCTGCGAAAATTTCATCGGCTCCCTGCCCACTTTGGACCACCGTGACATGCTTGGATACTTCTTTGGAGAGCAAATAAAACCCGATGGCATCGTGGCTGACCATTGGCTCAGACATGGCATGGATGCAACCCGGCAGATTAGGCAGAACGTGCGTCGTATCAACGGGCAGCTTATGGTGACGGGTGGAAAATTCGTTGGCAATGATATCGGAGTAAAAGAATTCGTCCCCTTTTTCCTCTGCCACCGTTTCAAACCCAATGGAAAAGGTATTCAGGCCCGTGGCGCCTTCAGCCGCTAACAGGCCCACGATAAGGCTCGAGTCCAGCCCACCGGACAAGAGGACCCCGACAGGCACATCCGCAATCAGCCGTCGGCGGACAGCCAAACGCAGGACCTCATACAGCCGGTCCTGCCAGTCTCCTTCCTTCCACGTCCTCTCATCTTCACGCGGTTCGAAAGAGAGTTGCCAATAGTGATCATGTCGTCGTGCTCCCGTTGGCTCGATGACCATCATGGTGCCTGGCGCTAACTTCCGAATGCCTTTCAGCAAGGTGTATGGTGCGGGCACCACGGCATGAAACATGAAATAGTGATGAAGGGCCACGGGATCCATATCCGTGGAGACGCCCCCCCCCGCTAATAGTGCCGGCAAGGTCGACGCGAATCGAAACTGCTGAGCCGTTTCAGTGAAATAGAGCGGTTTAATTCCCAAACGATCACGCGCCAGCACAACCCGCTCTGAATCTCTTTCCCAAATAGCGAACGCAAACATCCCGTTCAGGCGATGAATAAAGCCTTCTCCCCACGCATGGTAGGCCTTGAGAATGACTTCGGTATCCCCCTGGGAAAAGAAGGTATAGCCTTTCCCTTCCAGCTCGTGTCGCAATTCCTTATAGTTGTATATCGCCCCATTAAACACAATTCCCAGCCCCAAGGTAGAATCCACCATGGGTTGCTGGGACGATTGGGTCAAGTCAATGACTTTGAGACGTCGGTGCCCGAATCCCAATCGGCCCTGAACATACAGTCCCACTCCATCAGGACCGCGACTGCCCATGGTCGCATTCATGGCCATCAAGTCTTTGGGGTCCACAGGACACCCGGAGAAATTTATCTGTCCAAGAATTCCGCACATCTGCTCATCAACCTTTTTATCATCTTGAAATGCTTTTATCCCACATGTGATTGTTGACGATCACATTTAAATACAAACATACCTGGCTCATCCCCTTTGAAGAGGAAATCTTCACCAGGGATAGTCTTTTTAAAAATTGGCCCATTGTGAACGGGAATAATGTCCGGAGGATAGGAAAACTTACCCTAATAATTAATCTCGGCTTTGTCAAACAAATCCAATGGACATGCACGCATCAGAGGACTGAAAATACTCTATGCGAAAGGGATCTTCTGCGTGATATTTTCAATCATTTAAGGGAGCATATTGGGGAGGCTCCAGGTTTCAAAATTTTTCGATGTTCAATGTAGCGAAGCGGGAAACAGGAGGAGGGCCCAGCCAGAGTGACGGAGATCGCTCCCGGTCACTATTCAATTTCGATCTATGTTCCGGAAATCAATCTCCGATTCAATCATTTTCTGATGAGGGACGAAAAACCACTTCCTGCATGGTCTCGCAGATCAACAACCCAAACAGTTGGCCTTTATGCATGGATCCGCATTTGTGGGAGACATTGAACAGGCACTGCGGGACCTGGTAGAGACTATGCGAGAGGTGTTGGGTCAAGGAGCCAAGAGTGACCCTCAACAACGACTCACAGACCTCTCGATCTTGGACGTGTCGAGGGATAATCAGGTCGGTTTAGAAATTCTGGATTTGCCTTCAAGAGTGAGACGATTCAACGCACCGATACCAGGCCAAATGAATAGCCTCCGATTAGATATACTGAACCATCTTCGTGTGTCATGAATGAGCAATCGCAGCGCCAAGACGTTTTTTGAGGTCTTTTTTGATAGCAATAAGGAGGTGGTACGATGAACATCACACAAATCCGGATCGATCCCGATCCCTACGAGCCCTATCGTCTTTCACAGGGGTATCGGGTCGGGGATCTGCTCTTTATCTCAGGTCAGACTGCCATCGATACGAGCGGTCGAATCGTTGGCGCAGGCAACTTTGATGTCCAGGCCAAACAAACTTTTGATAATCTCGAGCGGGTACTGCATGCGGGAGGATCAAGCCTACGGAACGTCATCAAAGTGACGATCTTCCTGACCAACATGACCCATTTCGATAAAGTCGTTGAACTTCGCGGTCAACGGTTTACGGCACCATATCCGGCAGACACCATCGTGGAAGTCCGCTCACTTTATTCTCCCGACGCGATGATTGAGATTGAAGCCATTGCCGTTGCCGATTCTGCGGCTGAGCGGAAGTAAGAGTCATTCGGGTAAAATAAACTATGAATGCATTCTTGAAAACAGAGTCGGCGGCCCGCTTGGTAGAATCCGACCAGCTTCCCATGGAACTTCCAGGCACCGGTACAATGAAAATATTGTCTGGCGGACATTTTCTTCAGACGAACGGCCTCATATTTGGATGCACAAATTACACATCATTAATAGTGGATCTGTGAATGAGGGAAAATACCCGAGTACGGAAAACCGCGGCAATTACTGCGAAATGAAGGGTATTGTTTTATGAAAAACTTTTGCCGGCGCTCGGGTTCACGCAAGAGACCGGCATTGAGGGATGGGTGACGTATGAGGCGGCCGGAACGGATGGGGCTACCGAATTTTTCGGGGTGACCGAATCGCCACAACACGTTCCCAATGAAAATCGGATCGCGTTTGGGGCCGATAGCATCCGCAAGGTCGATCGGCTGGCTGCGATTGCCATCCAGGCTTACGCGCGAAACGTCGAAGGGCCAGTTTATGAGGAGCGGGGCTATTATGCTGTTTTCTTTGAAGATCCCAGCGGCAATCGCCTTGAAATCTGTTACCGCGAATGCCCATAAGTTCCCGGATGGGTTTTCGATCGTTCACGCACAGGTAATTTCGCTTTATTAAGCAAAGATTGTCACGTTTTCGAAAGGGGTCAATCAATGACTGAACATAAGATCACGCTGGAATGGAAGAGGGAATCAGAGAACTTTTCGTACGAATCGTATAATCGAGACCACGAGTTGGTCTTTGAAGGTGGCTTTCACGTTCCCGCATCCGCCGCATCGGCCTATCGGGGGAATCCCGCTCATGTGAATCCTGAGGAAGCTTTCGTGGCGGCCTTGTCGAGCTGTCATATGCTGACTTTCCTGGCGATGGCAGCCAAGAAACGGTTCGTTGTGGATCGCTATAGTGATCATGCTGTTGGATTGTTGGAAAAAAATCTTAACAAAAAACTGGCTATGACACGTGTCATCTTACATCCTCGAGTAGTATTCAGTGGGCCGACTCTTCCGACTCAGGAACAGATACACGCTCTCCATGAGCACGCTCACAGCGAATGTTTTATTGCCAATTCGGTGACAACAGAGGTCACGGTTGAAGCCGAATAACGAGCAATATCCTCTCTCATCATCCCTCCGCAGAGGCGATCACTCCCCCGAACGCGCGCCTTACCTCAGTGGTCTTTCCGTGCCTCTCAACGTGAGGCCTTCTCGATCATGAGGGGAGTGTTGAAAAAAGCCGCCAGCGGCGTTCTCGCCCCTAGGCCGTGCTCACGTACTCCTCCGTACGCTCCGCTCGTCCAAGCGGCTTCGGCCTTTCCTTCGAGAAGCCTCAGGATAGGACTGGACCGGCCTTTTTGAACACTCCACCATTTTCTCTGGTGAGCCTCGGTGACTCGGAAGCAAATGAAAAAGCAAAATTTTTACAATATTCAACAGCCCCATGAATAAAAAACCGGCCAAACAGGTGCGGGAGGTGGTGGAAGAAGTGTACCGCACTGAATCACGCCGGATTCTCGCGACCTTGATCCGGCTGCTCGGCGACTTTGATGCGGCTGAAGAAGCGTTGCACGAGGCATTTGCGGTCGCCGTCGAACAATGGACCAGGGATGGGATCCCGGCCAATCCTCGCGCCTGGCTCGTGTCGACCGGACGCTTCAAAGCGATCGATGGGCTGCGGCGACGGACCAGGTTTGACGCCTCTCTCCCAGAACTCGCCACGCAGTTGGAAGCCGGCATTGATGACGCTCAAGAAAATCCGGATGAAAGTATCGACGACGACCGGCTGCGTCTGATCTTTACCTGCTGTCATCCCGCACTTTCTCCGGAAGCGCAGGTGGCGATGACTCTCCGGGAGGTTTGTGGCCTGACGACCGAAGAAATCGCGAAAGCCTTTCTCACATCCCCGCCCACAGTGGCTCAGCGGATCGTTCGCGCCAAGACAAAGATTCGGAAAGCACGCATACCCTATGAGGTGCCTTCTGAGACCACCTTGCCCGACCGTCTGGATGCGGTGCTGCGGGTGATTTACCTCGTGTTTAACGAAGGATACTCTGCCTCTTCGGGGGAATCTCTCACACGTCATGACCTCTCGGCTGAAGCTATTCGCCTGGGGCGATTAGTGATGGAATTATTGCCGGACGCGGAAGCAATAGGACTCTTGGCATTAATGCTGCTCCATGACTCCCGCCGCGCCGCACGCATCTCGCGAACGGGAGACTTGATTCTGCTTGAGGACCAGGATCGTACGCTGTGGAACCGGGATCAGATCGCAGAGGGGATAGCCCTGGTAGAACAGGCGTTTGCTTCACGCCAGATCGGCCCCTACACCATCCAGGCCGCGATTTCCGGGTTACATTCCCAGGCCACACACCCCGCGGCCACGGACTGGGCTCAAATTGTGTCACTCTACGACCTGTTGATGCAGGCGTCTCCTTCACCTGTGGTGGAACTGAATCGCGCCGTCGCAGTGGCCACGCGTGACAGTCCCCTAGCGGGTCTTACCCTCATCGACGCAATCTTCGCACGAGGGGATCTCACGAATTATTACCTGGCACATTCGGCGAAGGCGGAGCTCTGCCGACGATTAGGCCGAATTGCGGAAGCCAAGGCCGCCTACAAACAGGCTCTCGGCCTCACTCACCAGAAGCCCGAGCAGCGATTTCTTGAACAACGGCTGGCCCTGTTACAAGATGACAATTAATCCCCCTCCCCCTCCGCACCAATAGTGACAACCAGGAGCTTTTCCGACTTTAAGTGACCAGACCATGGCCACCCACAACATATTGTTGAGAATTTTTCGAAGCTCTCTATTCCTAGAGTGCCAATGGCGCCGCCAGAATTCAGGATGACCGTTGTCGAATTTGATCCTCCTGAACGACTAACTGGCAACACGACCGATTAACCACCTATTCGGAGACGGAAGTGATGCAATATCTTCTCTTTTGTTGCCACGAAGAAAAGAAGTTCGACAGCATGCCCAAAAGCGAGGGCGATGCTCTCATGAACGAAACGTTGACCTACTGCGAGAAACTCAAGAGAAGCGGCCACCTCATTGTCGCAACACCCCTTGAGCCAATCCAGATAGCGGTAACCGTGCGGGTCCGTAATGGCGGACTGTCCCTCACCGATGGTCCCTTCGCCGAAACGAAGGAACAGATCGGCGGATTCTTTCTGATCGAGGCCAGAGACATCAATGAGGCTGTCCAGATCGCTTCCAGATTTCCATCAGTGCGCCTCGGGAGTATTGAGGTTCGGCCGGTGAGGGAACTGCCCCGGCAAGAGACTGAAGGGGAACCTTATCAGAATGAGTAAGTTTTTAAGAGGAGCGATGAGATCGGGGAAAGTCGATAGGGTCATTCCTAGTATAACCACCTGATAGAGGCATTCACATGAAATATTTATTGTTGGTGCACCATGACGAAAACGCATTCAGCACAATGAGTGAGACCACCCGCAAGGAGATGCTTGAGGAATCCGTGCAACTCACCCATCAGCTCCACTCTAAGGGGCAGTATCTAAGTGCGTCGCCGCTTCATCCGGCATCGACGGCTGTCCTCGTTCGTGTGCGCGAAGGCAAGCCATTGGTGACTGACGGTCCTTTTGTGGAAACACGCGAGCAACTGTCGGGGTACTTTTTGATCAATGCCAAGAGTTTTGACGAGGCGATCGGTATCGCATTGCGGGTTCCAGGAGCACGCATTGGCACTGTCGAGGTGCGACCGTTGATCGAGATCTCCGGTCTGCCGACTGAGAAATGTTGATGATCAGGAAAGAACCCGCTGCAATCCTGTCCATTCTGCCTTGTGGCTCTAAGATCAGAAACACATGGTGGCAGAGCGGCGACTACAGAGTATTTTCACATGTCGATTTTAGCAGCCCCGTTCGACAATTAAGGTGAATCCGGATAGGGCTATTTTTTCATTCAGTTCAATGAACTAAAACCAAGGAGATTGGGTGATGCGATTCATGATTATGGTCAAAGCCACCAAAGACTCGGAAACCGGCGTGATGCCAAGCGAGCAACTTCTTACTGAGATGGGAAAATTCAACGAAGAACTGATAAACGCCGGCGTCATGCTGGCGGGAGATGGCCTCCACCCGAGTTCAAAAGGGGCGCGCGTGCAGTTTTCAGGAAACAAGCGCACAGTTATCGACGGACCCTTTGCCGAGACCAAGGAACTGATCGCCGGCTATTGGGTCTGGCAGGTGAATTCGAAAGAAGAAGCGATCGAATGGGTCAAGCGTTGTCCGAATCCTGCCGGTCATGACAAAGAGGGCGAGATTGAGATTCGCCAACTCTTCGAGGCGGAGGACTTCGGACCGGAGTTCACGCCTGACCTGAGAAAGCAAGAGGAGCACCTGCGCAAAAAATTGTCTTCATGAATGTAGCCTGTGGGACAATCATTTACAGCATGGCATACTGATCTCAACTGTGTTTTTTATCTCATCACAAGGAGGCATCTATGCGTTTTACGAATATCACATTCACCTGTCTCTGTATGGTCCTGACGGCCATTCCCGTGTTCGCCACAGACAAAGACAAAGAAAAGCAGATGGACCCACAAGCCATGATGGAGATGTACAAGAAGCTGGCCGCTCCCGGCGAACCGCACAAGTTGTTTGCCAGCCTAGCCGGGAGCTGGACGACCAAATCCAAAGAATGGATGGAACCAGGCAAACCTCCCACAGAATCGACCGGCACCGCAGAAATGAAAATGTTGCTGGACGGACGCTATCTCTACCAAGCCTACACTGGCCAAATGATGGGACAACCATTCTCCGGGATTGGAATCGACGCCTACGACAACATCACCAAGAAATATGTCACGGCCTGGATGGATACGATGGGGACGGGGATTTTCATCATGGAAGGGACGGCGAGCGACGATGGCAAGACCATTACGCTGAATGGATCGCATCCTGAGCCGGGCGGAGGGCAGATGACGCATCGAGCGGTCTGGAAGATCGTCGACAACAATACTCAGACGTTTGATATGTATGGGACTCATCACGGCGGCAAGGAAATGAGGATCATGGAGATCACCTATACCAGAAAGCAGTAGCGGAACACATGGCGGGACGAAAAAACCTTCCGTTGCTATCCGTCGCATCGGTCGCCCTTTTGTCCAGCAAGGTTTGGGGCTCATTTGAGCATTGGCATTCATTCGTTCTAGAGGAGGAATTCATATGAAATACATGCTGTTGATTTACGGAACTGATCAGGCATGGGACGAGGCCGGACGTGAAAAGTGTTACAAAGAATCCACGGAGCTTGCACACCGGCTTAAAGCTGAAGGGAATTATCTGGCGGCCGCTCCTCTGCATCCTGTCACTATGGCGACCAGCATCCGTATACGAGAAGGCAAACGGCTCATCACCGATGGTCCGTTTGCTGAAACACGAGAACAACTGGGCGGCTATTTTCTTATCGAAGCCAAGGATCTGGATGAGGCAATGGACATCGCCGCACAAATCCCGGGTGCCCGGGTGGGCACGGTCGAAATCCGACCGGTTTTGGAGATCGGAGGTTTGCCAACGGAATAGGGACATTCCGCTAAGAGTACAATGGCACCCGGCAGGTCGCGAATTTGACAAACAGATCATATTAACACTCAGGGAAGGCGCAAAACATGATACAGAAAATCAGCCCGTGTTTGTGGTTCGATAATCAGGCTGAAGAGGCAGTGAATTTGTATGTGTCGATTTTCAAGAATACCAAGATAGGGAATATCACCCATTATGGAGAGGAAGGCGCAAAGGTTTCCGGTAGACCCAAGGGATCGGTGATGACCGTGACATTCGAACTTGACGGGCAGGAATTTATGGCGTTAAACGGCGGGCCGCATTTCACATTTACGGAAGCCGTATCGTTTATCATAAATTGCGAATCCCAGGAAGAGATCGACGAGCTATGGGAATCACTCTCAGAAGGTGGTGAAAAGAGTCAATGCGGTTGGCTGAAAGACAAGTATGGGCTGTCATGGCAAATAGTTCCCACTGTGCTGAACGAAATGATGCAAAGCCACGATTCTAAAAAAACCGAGAGAGTCATGAGGGCCCTTCTTCACATGAAGAAACTTGACATCAAACGCCTACAGGAGGCTTACGAACAATAGTAGGTCAGCACGACTCGACGACAACGGTCAACACGATTAACGATGAAATACGATCGCATTAGTCGTAAAAACTTTAAACGATAATCGCCCTAATTTTCAGAAAGGAGTGAGGTATGAGTGGAGTACGAGTGCTTGTTGGAACACGCAAAGGTGCGTTCGTGCTGACATCGGATGGCACACGCAAGCAGTGGGACGTTCATGGTCCCCACTTTGGCGGATGGGAACTGTATCACGTGAAAGGATCTCCAGCCGATCCGAATCGGTTGTATGCATCGCAATCGAGCAGCTGGTTCGGACAGATCATCCAACGATCCGATGATGGCGGCAAGACGTGGAAAATTCCCGGCGGAGAGAAGCTTCCTGAACCATACGATCCGCCTGGCGGCATGAGCAACAATTTTATTTATGATAGTTCACCGGAAACGGGCAAACCCCTCACCACCCATCAGTGGTACGATGGCACGCAGCACCCCTGGGAATTCAAGCGTGTCTGGCATCTCGAACCGTCATTGACCGATCCGGATACGGTATACGCCGGCGTGGAAGACGCCGCCTTGTTCCGCTCAACCAACGGCGGCAAGTCGTGGCAGGAGGTTCCTGGCCTTCGTGAGGCCAAAGGGCATCTTTGGCAACCGGGCGCCGGGGGAATGTGCCTGCATACCATCCTACTGGATCCAAACAATCCGGAAAGGATATTCGTCGCCATATCGGCAGCGGGCGCATTTCGAACCGATGACGGAGGCAAGACGTGGAGGCCGGTCAACCGCGGCCTGAAATCCCAGATGGAACTTCCTGACCCGCATGCCGAGGTTGGCCATTGCGTTCACTGCATCGCTAAACATTCGTCGCGCCCGAACGTGCTGTTCATGCAGAAGCACTGGGATGTCATGCGTAGCGATGATGCGGGCGAGTCGTGGCACGAAATTAGTGGAGACCTGCCCTCCGATTTCGGATTCCCCATCGCCGTGCATGCCCACGAGCCGGAGACCATCTATGTGGTCCCGATTAAGAGCGACTCCGAACATTATCCGCCGGAGGGGAAACTGCGCGTCTACCGCAGTCGGACAGGCGGAAACGAATGGGAAGCCCTGACAAAAGGATTACCGCAACAGGACTGCTACGTCAATGTCTTGCGCGACGCAATGGCCGTCGACTCGCTCGAACCCTGCGGGATCTATGTCGGTACCACCGGCGGACAGGTGTATGCCTCGGCCGATTCGGGAGACAGCTGGATGCCCATCGTCCGCGATCTTCCACCCGTATTATCAGTCGAAGTCCAGGCGTTACCGTGAGCACGATTCGGATTGTCCTTCCGGCTCATTTGCGAACACTGGCACGTATCGACGGCGAGGTGAACCTGGAGATGGAGGGTCCTGTCACCCCACACGCCATCCTCAACGCGCTCGAAACACGTTACCCGATGTTGCGGGGGACAATTCGTGACCAGGTGACACAACAGCGACGACCGTTCATCAGGTTCTTTGCCTGCGGGCAGGACCTCTCCCATGAACCAGCAGACGCCCTGTTACCCGACGCGATCACAACTGGAGAAGAACCGTTCCTCATCGTGGGAGCGATGGCGGGTGGCTAAACCGGCAAGAGTATTCCTTTTTCCGGCCAGAGAATTCCGTTTTGGAGGGGATTTTCCATCCGGTTTACTTGGCGTCGTGGAATATAATCCCGACCGTGTAGCGCTGCCCTGAGCGAACGCGGCTGACCCCATGCCGGAGGTTCACACGATACCAGCCTCTTCCCCCTCGCACAGGGCGATGATGAACTGCGAAAATGACGCCATCGCCTTGTCGCATCGGGACCACAATCGGCCGGGATTGCATACGTGGCCGCTGCTCGGTCATGACAAATTCACCACCCGTGAAATCTTTGTAAGAGTCAGATAAAAGAATGGCAAGTTGGAGCGGAAACACGTGTTCGCCGTAGAGGTCCTGATACAGGCAGTTGTAATCGTCAGTTTCATATTTGAGCATTAATGGGGTTGGCTTATCCTGCCCGGCGTGATGACAGCGGGCCAAAAAATCTTCATGCTTCTTTGGAAAGTGCATCTCAATACCCATAGCCGCATTCCACCGGTTCGCAACCGGCACAAGATAGGGGTATATCGCATGTCGAAGTTGTTCGATGAGATCAGGGAGGGGATATCGAAAATATTGATATTCCCCACGGCCAAAGTTATGGCGACTCATCACGATGCGGCTACGAAATATCTCAGGACGGAAATACAACATGGCCAATGTCTCACATTCTTTCGAAGTGAGGAGCCCCCCGGTCACGGCACTTCCTTCAGCGTCTAGATCGCCTGAGACCTGTCCCCAATCAATCGCGTGGGCCCGTTCCAGTATAGTCGCAGGCAACGCGACGGAAGGTGTTGACTGCCCGCTCTCATTCATGTGTGTGACTCACGTTCAAGCAACGCTCGTTTTCGTTCGATGCCCCAACGATAGCCCGACAGTTCCCCATTCGTGCGCACCACACGATGACAAGGAATCGCCACAGCTATTGCATTGGTGCCGCAGGCCCTGCCGATGGCCCGAACCGCTTTCGGTGCATCAACGCTCGCCGCGATGTCAGCATAGCTTACCGTCATGCCGGCGGGAATGTTTTGTAAGGCTTTCCAGACCCGCTGTTGAAACGCCGTACCTTGCACGTCCAACGGCAGATCCAACCCCCGCCCCGGCGCTTCGACAAAACCGATCACTGTGGCAACCAGGTGTTCGAAGTCACCATCACCCCCGATGAGATGAGCCTGAGAGAATTGCTTCTGCAAATCGCGCGTCAGTTGCTCCGGGTTATCCCCAAGAAGGATCGCACACACGCCTCGCTCACTCATGGCAACGAGGATTGACCCGAGAAAACATTCCCCCACGGCAAATCGGATGTCTATCCCGGAACCACCGGCACGATATGAGGAAGGTGTCATACCCAAAGCAGCATCGGAAATTTCATAAAACCTTCCGTTGGAATTGAACCCGGCTTCGTAAATAGCCTCCGTCACGGTGCCTGTATGATTGAGGTGCGACCTCACCCGTTTTGCCAGATGTGCCGCCGTGTAGCCTTTGGGAGTCAATCCCGTGACCGCTTTGAACACCCGATGAAAGTGATACCGGCTTATTCCGGCATGATGTGATAACTCTTTGAGGCCTGGCGCATGGTCCGAGTCCTCGATGAACCGGCAAGCTGCTGCGACTTTCTCCGCATATCGTTCCTGCAATCTGGGCTGGTTTGGCGTGCACCGCTTGCAGGGACGAAAGCCAGCCTTCTCGGCATCATCGCATGAAGCATGGAACCGGACATGTTCAGGCCGGGGCAAGCGGGATGCGCAGGACGGGCGGCAGTATACTCCGGTGGTGTTGACGGAATAATAAAATGTACCGTCAGCTGTTGAATCACGGGAAACCACGGTTGTCCAACGGGGATCATGGTGCGTTGCAACGGAACATTTCCCCCGGCTCGCTGTGTTTCTCATAACTACTACCTGTTACAGACGGCGAAAATTGAAAGGATAATTTACCAAGAAATCTCCCATCCTGACATTCCACATTTCCGAATATCGATATTCTTATACAAAAGTCGGGGGCCGAGCACACTCCGTTTCTTGCTTTTCAATTCGCATTTCCCTGTCGGTCCCAGGGTTCTTACCAGTTCACGTGTGGAAAGGTACAAGATTATTCTTCGAGCAGGGAATCGAAGTTTCTATTTTTTCAGTGAGTAACCATCGGTCATTGACCGGAAAGGAACCAGGGAATGGACATTTTTCAAATTTTAAAAAAAGATCACCAAACGGTAAAGGACTTATTTAAAAAATTGGAAACCACCGGGCCACGTGCAATGAAAAGCCGGGAGAAATTATTCTCTCAGTTAAAAGATGACCTTGAAGCTCACTCCCATGGGGAGGAGGCCGTCTTCTATCCTGCCCTCAGAGAAAATGCAGAGATGGTAGACCTGATTAATGAAGCCACGGAAGAGCATGCCGAAGTCGAAAACCTTCTGGAAGACCTTGAGGCGATGGGCGCAGAATCCGAGGAATGGAGTTCAAAACTTGCCGAGCTCAAAAAAGTGTCCTGCACCATGTGAAGGAAGAAGAAGGCGAAATTTTCAAAAAGGCCAAGGAGATCCTGGAGAAGGAAGAAATTCAAAAAATGGGAAAAGAATTTCAGGAGGCAAAAAAGCAGGCCACGGCAGGCTAACATTTACCATGTTCAAATGCCCAGGGATGGGCCTCCAGGTCGAGAGGCTGATCTTGCATCAAGCAGATCAGCTTCTCGATCGGAGAATGGATTTCATTGAGGTTTCCTTCATTCTCTACTGATTTACCTGTGACCACTTGCGGGCCCAACCTAGCGCAAGAAGACACCCGACGCCCGCCACCGCCAACCACCCCCGGTTCATGGAAGCCCATAGTTGAAAACTGGATGACCGGGCCTGGTCATCAAAAGTACCATGTGCCCCTCTGTCCTGCGGGACAGGCCTGAATAAATTATCAGCGCGATCAGGATTGACGGGGATATTTGTCTGTTGGCCTGTATAGGCTACTTCGGCGAGATAATGGTCCAATAACCCCGGAATAAATTTTTCCCCGATGATGGTTTTAACTGTCGGCATTCCAACCCACAACTCTCGACGATCGTGATCAGCCGACCAGACGATAGCCCGTGCCATCACCTCCGGCTGATAGATGGGCGGGACCGGCTGTGGCTCATAGGGAAGGCGGTTTTTAATCCATCCAAATTGAGTCGTATTGACTCCCGGCAAATGCACCATGGAAAGGCGGACCCGGCTTCCCTCGTGAATCAGCTCCGATCGGAGCGACTCCGTGAATCCTTTGATAGCATGTTTGGCACCACAGTAGGCCGATTGAAGTGGAATCGCACGATACGCCAACGCGCTGCCGACTTGAATAATGACACCCCGATCCCGGGGAAGCATCCGACGGAGTGCTGAAAGGGTTCCATAGACATATCCGAGATAAGTGACGTTAGTCACACGCTGGAATTCCGCAGCCGTCATATCTTTTACGGGCGACAGTACGGAAACCATGGCATTATTGATCCAAATATCGATCGGGCCAAAGGTCTCCTCAACCTGGACAGCGGCTTTTTCAACCTGATCGGGATCGGCAACATCTGTCGGAATCACGACAGCTTTCCCTCCAAGCTTTTCAACCTCCCGGCGGGCTCCTTCCAAACCCTCCTGGCCACGGGCCAGCAAACCGAGAGATGCCCCCCGTCGAGCATAAGCCCGTACGGTGGCTCGACCGATACCTGCAGAAGCTCCTGTGATGACTACTACCTCTGGTTGTCGATTGCTTTTCATCTCTTTTCCTCTTGTGTTTCAGGGGCTACGGAATGGAGGAACGGGGGCGGTATAGGAAGTTCTCCCGCCAGGGTGAGAAGGGAAATATCCTTCGAAAATCAAAGCTCTCACTTCAGTAAATCCTTTTCCTGATTCTCTGCTCGATCATGCGAAATTTGCTCAACAATATGATTATCTTTAGTGACATCAGCCTGAGAACTTACTAGCACAGCGGGTGCCGGAGCATCCCTTTTATGATCGGTCTGTTCAACAACAGCCTGTGCATCGACAGGGGGAGTCCCTTGCATCTTCAACCGATAGATGGGTTCGGGCATTTCATAATTGGCCAGGTCAAAAGCCTCTTTCACCGCTCGAATGGCTTCACTTCTGACCTTTCCGAAATCATATTGATCCTGGGTCGTCCAGGCGAACATTTTTAGAACCACGTTCGAATCGCCTAGTTTTTCTACCGAGCACCGTACCGGGGGATCAGCAATCACCCCTGGGGTGTGTTCCAAGGTGGTGAGAGCCAGTTTCAAGGCAGATTGGATGTCGACAGCGGTATCAATACCGACCTCAAAGGAGAAACGACGTTTTGGATTTCGGGAATAGTTGAGAATAATACCCTTGTAGACGGTCGCATTCGGAATGCGAACATGATTTCCGTCTAAGGTCATGAGAATGGTCTCCCGGGACGTTAACTTCATCACCAACCCTTCGTAATTCTCCAGAACAATTTGGTCCAGTGGCCGAAACGGTTGTCTGATACTCAGCAGAATACTGGCAATGTAGTTTTCCACCGTGTCCCGGAGGGCAAAACCTATGGCCAGGCCCATGACCCCGGCTACACCCACGAGAGTTCCCAAAAGAGCCGTGGCGTCAAGGATTTCGAGCATGACGACAAAGCCAATAAAGATGACCGTCCCTTTGACGATTTGTTTGGCTAATGATTGTAAAAACGCATGTGGAGTAATTTTTTCATACAGGTTATCCCATTTGGTCATAAAGGATGCGAGGAACCAGAACACAAGAAATACCGTGAGGCCGATGATCAGAAGTGGCAGATAGGAGATGAAATTATTGAGTTGATCAACCATTTTTTCCTGCACAACGGTCAACCGTTCACGGACTTCCCGTTTCTGCGTGATTTCATCTGTCACGCTGACCACACCATCCACGCGTCCGGCCAGTTCAAGAGCCTGTTCGTGAGCTTCCTTTGTGTAAGTCTGTCCGGTTAGTCGAACCACACCCGCATTTACGTTGATAACGACACCGGCAAGGGCAGGTAAGTTCTTAAATACATCTGCAAGACGTTGCTTGATAAGCCGATCTTCAACCTTGTCTGCTCCAACCGCAATTTCCTGTGGTATATTGGTGGCGCGTGAATCTGTGGGAGCCTCCAGCTTACCCACAGGCTCCTGGGACCACACGGGTTCAAACCGCACACTCCATGCGCCAAGGATGAGGAATACGATGATTATCGAATAAAATCTGAAGTGCATACTATTCACCCGATCCTTGTTCTTATCATTGACTGCTCCCGGAAACCGAATAACAGCGTGCTGGACCTCTCTCGAAAAAGTCTCATCACCGCCTCAAGCGAGGCCAGAATTTATCCAGCCGCGAGAAAACGCAGCGCTCCTCTTGAGAGAGGAATTCGGCATTGCCATATAAGAGAACACCACTTCAGTATGCGATAGATTGGTCAACTGGAGAAAGGGAACACACATGCAGCTCAGAATAATCTCAGAAGAATGGCCGTAGGCGAAATGACACATGATTCAAGGCTTGTTGAGATTATCATTTTTTATAGTTCACGAATAGCTATAAATTTTTCAACAGACAAATTCAGGTCTTACCATCTGAAAACATCCGTCACAATTGCTCTCTGAATAGGATGGGGTTCCCGAAGTAGGGAGATGGATTCTAGAGAAGTTCCACCGGGTGATTTGTCCATAATAAGTGACAGGCGCGGTTTCTTATCACACATTTGAGTGCGGTATGCGTGGCAACATTCCAGACCATAAAGATTCCTAAGATGCGAATACTAGACAGAGCGTGAATCATGTTACACTGCAAAAATGTATCATGCAGATGATCGTCATGATGATCCTGTTTCCGTCTCCGCGACAAGTCGGGTATCCTTTGGTGTGTCCATCCACCAAACCTTAGGGGTGACACCATAAATGTCTCCACAAGTTCTCTCAGCGGCATTCCTTTTGTTGTGTTCCCTCCTGCTGTACGTGTTGGCTCTAATTTTTGCCCCCTTCATGACACCCATTTTATGGGCCATGATTTTGGTTCGTCTCTTCTATCCTCTCTATCAGTGGCTAACCCATAAACTGGGTGACAGAACAACAGCTTCCGCGGCTCTCAGCACTCTGAGTGTCATGTTGCTTGCCGTCTTGCCCGTGGCGTATCTGGTCTTTCTGGTGGTGACAGAGACCCTTAATGCCTATCAGCTCGCCATGAATTGGGTGCAAGAGGGTGGACTGCAACGACTGCCCGATCTCGTCGCCAGACTGCCTCTGATCGGAAACGTGTCTCAAGAATTGTTGGGCCGACTTGTTCTGGCTTACGCAGACCTTCAGCCGAACCTTGTTGAAGGCGGGAAAGCCGTCAGCGGAGTTCTGCTATCCGGTGTCGGTGGGTTGGCCACAAACGCCATTGATCTCGTGATGGATTTTTTTGTAATCCTGTTTACCCTGTTCTTCCTGTTTCGCGACGGACACAAACTCTATCGTGCCTTTTATGAGGCGCTCCCTATCGAAGAAAGCTATAAAGCGGTGATCATGGATCGCCTTGACAATGTGATGGGGGCTGTCGTTCAGGGCACCCTGCTCACGGCCCTGGCACAGGGTTTCACCGCAGGGCTTGCCTACTGGGCGTTGGGCGTCCCGTTTTCCGTTTTTCTGGGAGCCCTGAGCGCCCTTCTTTCTCTAGTGCCGATCGGCGGCACGGCATTAGTCTGGGGCCCGGTCGCCGCATATCTTGTCTGGACCGGCCCCATTTGGAAAGGCATCGTCATGATCGGCATCGGGATCGGGTTAGTCGGGCTCATGGATAATTTATTGAAACCGTTTCTCGTCGGATCGAAAGCGGACTTGCCGGTCCTGTTTCTCTTCTTCGCCTCGTTAGGGGGGCTCGCCTACTTCGGGTTCATCGGATTGTTTCTTGGCCCGATTCTGCTTGGGATCGCCGTGGCGGTCTTTCAAATTTACCGTGAGAACTATCAGGCTCAGGCCGGGCTTTTGGTAAAAGCAGAATCGGGACACCCAAAAGAGCCGGGCAACCCCATCATGAAATAGGAGGGTTGACGTATGAGTGTCATCGGTTGGATCGTCTTCGGATTAATTGTGGGAGTCGTTGGAAAAATCCTCATGCCCGGCAAAGATCCGGGAGGGTTTCTCGCTACTGTCGCTATCGGGATCATTGGGGCGCTCTTCGGTGGAATGCTCGGGCGAATGATCGGCATGTATGGCCAGGATGATCCCGTCGGGTTTGTCATGGCCGTTATCGGGGCCATCCTGTTTCTCTGGCTCTACCGGGTGGTAACCCGACGTGGAGACACCTGACGTCAACCATTTCCCCCGGACTGTGTGGACCTGTTCTTTCACTCACTGACGAGTCATGTGTCCTGCTCCCACGTGAGGAGAATGACCCAAGATGGGATCTCGCCTGGATTCCGGGTGCAGATAATCACCTATCGCAGAAAGCCGCCAACTTCTATCTCACCTCAAATGTAGCAGGAAACCCGGATGCCAGAAGTTCTGCACAATCCTTATAGACCGCCACCGCTCCAGCCGCATAGAGCTCCTCTCGACTGAAGGCTCCTCCTGTTTTGACCGCAATCGTCTGAAGCCCACAACCTTGAGCAGATTGAATATCCCAAATCGTGTCACCGACCACAATACTTTCCTGCGGAGAACAGCCAGCTCGCTCCAGAGTAAGTTGAAAGATATCCGGTGCGGGTTTCGCACTGGCTACATCCGCCGACGACACCAGCCCGGCCAGCTTATCTTTCGCCTCAAGTGCGTGAACATGATGTTCCAATTCTTCAGACTTCGCACTCGTCGCCAGCCAGATGGCGATGCCTTGCGATGAAAGGCTTGCAATGATTTCTTTGGCGCCAGGCAATGGATACGTATGATCTTTCATCTCGGCAAAAAATTGGCTGTGTAACTCATTGGCCCGTCCGTGCAAGGCCTGATCCGTAAGAAGGGCATCCAGCATCAGGCCCGATCCCTTCCCAATCTGACGATGGATTGCCGCACGCGGGACTGGATGTTTGACTACCGAAAAAGCACGGGCCCATGCCTCCACATGCAAATAATTCGTATCCATAAGCGTGCCATCAACATCAAAATCACCACTCCTATCATGGGGAAATCTCCCGTCAGTCAGGCCGAAATGCCAGAGCTTGACTTCGCCCTCATAGATGTAATGCCCGGTTTTCTTTGCCATCATATCGGACATCATGAAATCCCTTACTTTCCCGGTTGCACACCAGGCCGGTTCTCATCTTTGACATATCTAAGCCCAGTCGCCTTTACCCAACAAGGCAAATCATGCTTCGGTTGCAGATGATGGCCCCACGGTCAGAGGATATGTCATCCCTTCTATGGACAAGGAATCTCAAATTCTCAATCCATAACGGATAACCGTCTTAGACCCGGGCTCAGCTTTCCTATTATTAGGATATTTTCTCTATTGATTGAAATGGATACTTTTCAATTTTCATCAGAGGATTCGTCTGTCCCTTACTCATCGGCCGCATCATCTCTACGGTCTTCCCAACCGGGATTAGCTGAACGTCTCACCTAACCGGCATCACCGGGCTTAACAGGACACACTCATTGCTTAAAAAAAGTTAGATAACAGACTGCATGCGGCAGGTTAAATTTGACAGAAAAGCTGACAGGGATTGCCCGCTGAAACGGCATCCTATTCTGACATCACGAGTAACCACGTGACAGGCAACAATGGCGGCTCAAAGGTTGATACGTGTTTGACGTTTCCAATTCTTCAGGATTTTGTGTGGGTAAACGCAGGGAACAATGATTGAGACTATGGGTTTCCCCATCCCTTCCCGTTATAGAACGAGGGGATCCCGCACAGATCCGTCTTGCCCGATTAACCATACGATTTCCTGAAAAGCCACCTTTCAGAGATCACTCATGGAAAGTGATGAATCATGGATGATTCCCCTCCTTATTTCTCTCAGGAAACCTACTCAAGCAACCTTTTGTCCAACCGTGATAAGAATCGGGTAAGCGAAATGAATCTCACTACCCATGCGATGCACACCAACACCCATGGCATCTTTTCCAATGTCAGACTCAAACATCCGGCGAAGCTTGTCTTTGTCCCCAGGGTGAGGGAAGGAAGCAGCCAGCTGACGTTCCAGCTCCATTTCGACCTTATAGCGTCCCGTTTTGATATTAGTCAGGCCCGACGTCTCAATAGCTGTCGCCATTTCGGCAAAACTGAGAGCTTTGGTATGGGAGGGGTCCCGGAGTTGCTCCATCCGATTGTACGCCTCGGTTTTTTCTGATGGAAGGACCGCGTCCACCACCATGACTCTCCCGTGGGGCTTGCAAACCCGAACCATTTCCAACAAGACGGCCATGGGGTCAAGGAAGTGATGGAAGCTATAGCGCGTCACCACACATGAAAAATGGGCACTAGGAAACGGGAGTGACAATACGTCACCAATGTGCCAGGACACATTGGTGAGATTCTGTTCCTGCTGGCGTTTCCCCGCTTCCTCAATCATGGTAGGAGTGAGATCGAGACCTGTCACATGAGCCGCATGCTTTGCCAATTCGCACGCCACAATGCCGGGACCACAGGCAACATCAAGAACCGTATCCCTGGCACCCACCCCACTGAATTGCACCAGCATATCCATCGATGCGGAATGCCCGGGAAGCTCCGCGAAAGGCACGGCCTGCAATGTAAACTGGGAAATGATCGTGTCGTGGTGTTCCATGGTTTCTTTCTCTCGTCAGAATGCTGGCTTCATGCCAAGTTCAGGGGCATGCCTTTATTGACCCGATCGGTTTGAGTGGCGGGTAAGGCTCAAGGCTTGAACAGGCGCAAGGCCATTTGTTCTTCGTCTAAGTAAGAATCACCCATTTTTAGTCCGCGTTCTTCGCGTGCGAATGATGTGAAGCCTTCTGATGCATAGAGGCGCTTCGCTCGTAAGTTGAGCGAAACCACCGTCAAGTTGATGTTCTCCAGACCTTCGATGCCTCTGGCACGCCTCACCACTTCCTGGACAAGTTGTCTGCCAATTCCTCTCCCGGAGCACTCCGCATGCACATACATTCGATACAACAATCCTTTATGTCTCAGCTTTTCCTGCGTCTCTCGCGCAAAACTCACCACTCCAGCCAATTGTCCTTCATGTAACCAGGCTCCCAGCGTAAAGGAATCCCCACGGTTCGACGCAAACGGAA
Organism: Nitrospiraceae bacterium; assembly: GCA_020632595.1. Lineage (NCBI taxonomy): Bacteria > Pseudomonadati > Nitrospirota > Nitrospiria > Nitrospirales > Nitrospiraceae > Nitrospiraceae bacterium. The sequence continues at coordinate 157,050 of JACKFF010000010.1, forward strand.
CCATAGGTTCTCCGGCATCTTTGGCACTGATGCGAAACGATTCAGGATGTGCTTGGAGACCGCAAAGCATGAGGGCTTGATAGGCCGTCACATCCGTCGATATTAACTCGCGAATTATCATGCTTGTCCCGCAGACCTCCGTGTATTTCTTTGGCGCTCAAAAAGGAAAAGATAGATCCGCCTCAGGTGCGGATCTCGGATTTTCCGGCTGTATTATAGACCATCCATTCCTCCGGACAATACGGGATCATCGGTCTGATTTCAGTTCCGTTCCTGCCCTACGGACATTGATGACAGCATCATCTCTCGATACACGACATCCTGTCTTTCCTCACTCACCTCTTTCATCAAATGGTTTCCAATCAACGCGGGGAGATTCCTGGTCAAGTGGCAAAATCCGTCACAATGGGATCGTCATCCTGAACAAAGAGCAAATGATCTGTGCCCAGGCGAAAAGGTCAACAGCGAGTTCTTCCACAATAGAGGAAATAAGATCAGTTGTGGATCTGGGAAGGTGGAAAAGGAAGCGAGGCATCTGCCCATGCCCGGCAGGGTCTTGCAAAAATCCCCGTAAAGTTCTAATTTAAGAAGGCCTGAGAGGAAAAACCTCCGGGAGAACTCTCCTCCGTTTGAAAAAAGGACTACATGAGAGACAATGCTGTTACCTTGCTTCTCCTCGGAGCGCTGCTTGGGGGCGTCATCAATGCAGCCGTCAGGCGATACGCCACCTTCAAAGAAGGCAAAGGCATCGCCCTTGCCATACAGGGAGAGATTACCGCCATCATTGAAATTGTCTTAAAACGACGGTACCTGCAACACCTTGAAAAAATCATACAGAAACTTTCCGACCCGGCCCATCAGCTGACCGCCAACGATATTTTTTCACCAAGAATTTCCGAAAATTATTTCCCGGTGTTTAACAGCTTAGCGAATAAAATCGGTTTGCTGACAGATCGGAGTGCTGCCGTTGCAGATTTTTACACCAAAGCAAAATCCATTATTGAGGATATCCATGCCCTTGAGGAGATGAGGGACAACATAACGACAGGCTCAAAGGACATTGACAGGCCTACCTTGCTGGAATTGACTACGGAACTGCGTGATCTGCTTCATGATGCAATGCGTGTTGGAATTCAAGCAGTGGAGGACTTGAAAAACTTCCAGGACAGATCCTGGATGTTAGGAATCCGGTGACACACGATTGTACCCTGGGCAACCATGCTCACGCATTAAGGCAATTTTACTTTCCTCTCAATCTGAAATCCTCAATGTCATTGGCTTCACGCTGTAGGAGCTAAGCCCACCACGAGCTGACGTTCACGGGGTCCATCCAGTTCAATTAATAAGACCGATTGCCAGGTACCTAAACGCAACTCACCGTCCATTACGGGCAGGGTTAGCGACGCTCCGATCAGGGAGGCTGCCATATGAGACCACGCATGGGAGGGATCATGGGCATGACGAAAGTTGATCCGTGGAATAATTTTTTCAGCGACTTCGAGGAAATCTTCCTCCGTGCCCTCTCCTATTTCACCTGTCGTGAGCGCGGCCGTGGTATGTATCAAAAAGACGTGGCACAAGCCATTTTGAAAATCCCTCTTTTTAATTATACGATTCAGTTTCGGGGTGAGATCCACAATATCCTTGAGTGTGTGTGTGTTCACCTGGAAGGTGTCCATCAGCTTCTCCTTTCAAGAAGAGTCATTCGGACCATTGAATGATGGTGGTACTCTGTTCACAGAGTGTATACAAAAACCCATACTTTTAATAAAAGCAAAACCTGCCGAATATTTCTACAGACAACAATCGCATTGCATGACCGCACCTATATAAGTATGGTAAGACTTCAACTCACGTGATGCATGACACGGGAGGGACGAAGCGAACATGCCGATTTGTGAAGCTGATCCCTGGAGGATGCAGTATTTCGAGGGCATTCCATGCCCGCCGGAAGTCAACATCCCTACCGAAGACGGCGATGCCTGGGCGTGGTATCCACAATACAAGTGGATTTATAACAAACTGATGATTGCCGAGAGCCAGAACCTGCCGTGTGCTCCGCACGGGTTGGATCCATCCTTCTTTCCGGTTTTCTCAAAACCGATTTACAACATGCGGGGCATGGGTGCCGGAAGCCGTGTGTTGCGTTCGTTAAAAGAATACAAACATTTGGAACGACCGGGACACATGTGGATGCCGTTACTCCAAGGGGATCATGTGTCCAGCGACGTCGCCGTGGTGAAGGGCGAACCATACTGGTGGCGACATGCCACCGGCAAACCGCTGGAAGGAGGAATGTTCGATTATTGGACGGTGTTGGCAACGCCATTTCCAACCATCGAAGCCTACTGTGGCGACTGGCTGCACCGGCATCTTGCCGGATACACCGGCATGATTAACTTTGAGACGATCGGCGGCAAAATCATCGAGGTGCATTTACGATTCGCAGACCAATGGCCGGATTTGTACGGGACCGGTTGGATTGAGTCGCTCGTTCGGCTGTATGCCGAAGAACAATGGCAATTCGATGAATCCCATCGGCAAGAAGGATATAGTGTCGTCCTATTTGGCGCCCATGGTGTCCATTATCAGCATCCACCCAAAGACGTGATCGCCGAGTTGCGCCAAACGC